>JBBDNV010000184.1:0-11752 GCA_040877415.1 Pirellulales bacterium | reverse complement strand
CGGAGGTTCGAAGCCAAGGGCACGTCCCGCGACAACCTGGCACCGTTTTCGCGGTGGACATCGGGGAAGTCGGTCGTGGTTTATGTCGCCATTCGTCCGTGGGAACGCCTCGATTCGTGCGATGTGCTGCTGCGCGTGCATTGCTCGGACGAGGAGCGCGCCCAACGCCAGTCGCTCCGCGGGAAGAAATCGTACCAGAGTAGCGTGGAGCCGCCGGAGGGCTGGGCTGCATCCGCGCGGATTTTGGATCTCGCGACCGGATAGAAAAAAACCAAGCCGCGGTTGCCCGCGGCTTGGCAGAAAAGGGACTGATCCCCCCTTTGTGTGAAGCCAGCTTACTTGCTGTAGCTGACGGGAGCGGGGGCCGGTTGCGGCTTGCTCGCACAGGCGCTGAGGCCCAAAGAAGCGGCCGCGAAGGCCACGATAGCGATAAGTTTGACGATATTCATTCCAGATTCACCTCCTTCCGTTAAAAACTGAATCTTCCATGCTGCCATGTCCTCCGCGGCGGACAACGAAAATCGGCACGGAATTTCAGATCCGGGCGATCCGGCGCGCGCGCGGGGCAACGATCCGGACCGGCGTGCCGGGCGCCACCATGTCGTGCAGCGTGATCATGTCCGCGTTGCGCAACCGGATGCAACCGTGGCTGGCGGGCGTGCCGATGAGATGCTCCTGATTGGTGCCGTGGATATAGATGTAGCGCTGCAGCGTGTTGGCGTTCCGCTTTTGCAACCCCTCGAGGGTGAGGATGCGTGTCAGGACCAGATCCTCGTCGCCTCCCGCCGCGGCCCGGCGTCCGGTGTCCTGGCGCGTGCGAAAAATCGTCCAAGCCGGGGCATTCCCACCGATTTTCCGCGCGATGCGGAAGCGCCCGGTCGGCGTCCGGTAGCTTCCTTCCGCCCAGCCAAGCCCGAACTTCGACGTGGAGACGGGGAACTCGGCCGCTGTCCGGCGTCCCTCGAGCAGGCGGAGCGATTGCGAGGCGACGTCCACGACGATGGATTGCGCGGGCCGGACGGCGTGCGCTTTCTTGTTCGCCACGGGTCGCCGGGATGGTAGTTTCGATCTTTTTCCGATGGGCAGGAATTACCATGTGGCGATCGCGGGTGCAACCGGCGCGGTGGGCATCGAGATGATGCGCGTGCTGGAACGGCGGAATTTTCCCGTCGGACGGCTCACTTTGCTGGCCTCGGCCAAATCGGCCGGGAAGAAGCTCGATTTCCGCGGCGAGCCGCTCGAGGTGCGGGAACTTACCGCGGCATCCTTCGACGGGGTCGATTTTGCTCTCTTCAGCGCGGGCGGCGGGATTTCGAAGGAATTCGCACCGGCGGCGGTCCGGGCCGGCGCGGTGGTCATCGACAATTCGTCCGCTTTCCGCATGGACCCCGACGTGCCCCTGGTTGTCCCGGAGATCAACCCCGAAGCGGCGCGCGCCCACAAGGGCATCATCGCGAACCCGAACTGCACGACGGCCATCACTTTGATGGGGCTCTGGCCGTTGCACCGCGCTTTCGGGGTGAAGCGTCTTTGGGCTTCGAGTTACCAGGCGGTCTCGGGTTCCGGGGCGATGGCCATCGAGGAATTGAAGACGCAGGTCGAGGCCTTGGCCCGCGGGGAGGAAGCGCCGCGTTCCGTTTATCCGTGGCAGATTGCTTTCAACGTCATCCCGCAAGTCGATGCCTTTCTCGAAACCGGCTACACGAAGGAAGAAATGAAGATGGAAAACGAGGGGCGCAAGATCATGGATCTTCCCCATTTCCGGGCCTCGGTCACGTGCGTGCGCGTGCCGGTCTACCGCGCGCACAGCGTGGCGGTGAGCGCCGAGTTCGAGCGTCCGGTCTCGGTGGCCTCGGCGCGCGCGGCTTTGACCGGAGCGCCGGGCCTGCGGGTGGTCGACGAGCCTTCGCGTCATGCCTACCCGGTTCCGCTCCATGTCGCGGGGAAGGACGATTGTGAGATCGGGCGCCTGCGCGTCGATTGCGCCCTCGATAACGGTCTCAGCTTCTGGATTTGCGGCGACCAGTTGCTCAAGGGGGCGGCTTTGAACGCGGTGCAGATCGCGGAGTTGCTGCCATAGCTTTGCGGGGTCAGACCCGTCGGCGCAGCACGTGCACGGTGATCTCCGGCGGGCAGTGGAAGCGGGCGGGGACGCCGCAGGAACCGGTGCCGCGCGAGGTGTAGCCGTGCAAGCCATGATGGGTCCACGCGCCGGCGAATTGCGCGGGCGGGCACCGGCCGTTGCGCACAAGGGCGAATCCGCCGGGGAGGCAGATCTGGCCGCCGTGGGTGTGTCCGCAGAGCATGAAGTTGAAGCCGTAATGGCGCGCTTCGTCGTAAACCTCGGGCGTGTGGGTGAGCAGGATGCTGCAGGCGCCTTGGGGAATTCCCCGGCGCGCGGCTTCGAAATCGTGGGTGCGGTAGAAATGCGGGTCGTCGGTGCCGGCGATCCAGAGCTTTTCTCCATCGCGCTCGAGCAAGGTGTTTTCGTTGAGGAGCACGCGGAGCCCGGTTGCTTCGAGGTGCGGGACAATTTCGATGATGTCGTGGTTGCCAAGGATGGCGAGTGCTCCCGGTCCGAGCGCGGCGGCAATGCGGCGGATGTCGCCGAGGCAGTCGTGAAAGTAACCGGCGGCATGGTCGGCGAAGTCTCCGGTGATGACGGCGAGATCGTGCGGGGTGCGTTCGATCAGATCGATGAGACGGCCGGTGAAACCTTCAACGCAGTCGAGGTGGAGGTCGGTGATGTGGAGGAGTCGGAAACCGTCGAAGGCGGCGGGGAGATTGGCCAGCGGCTGCCCGCGGGTCACGGTGCGGATGTCGAGGCAGTTGGCGCGGCCGCGGGCGGCGAAACCGGAGATGGCGAGGATTCTTGTGATGATGCGATCGACCGGAATGACGCGTTCGACCGCGAGCGGACCTTCGCCCTGGTGGACAAGCCGGGCGCGCAGGTCGGCTTGGGCCTGAAGGCGCCGGCGGAGGAGGGAAGGTCCGAGGCGCGCGGCGAGCGGAAGGAAATCGATGGCCTGTTCTGCCATGGAAAACTACTTCACGTAGACTTTCCCGGCATCGAAAGCCGGCGATTCCTCCACGGCGAGCAGGGCGCCCTGCATGTCATAGCCTTGGAAGAAGCAGCTCTCGTACCCGGTGTGGCAGGCGCCGGTGGTTTGCTTCACTTCGAAGAGCAGGCAGTCCTTGTCGCAGTCGGCATACCAGCGGACGACGTCTTGGGTGTGTCCGCTCGATTCGCCTTTGAACCAGAGTTTGTTCCGCGAGCGACTCCAGTAATGCATTTTTCCCGTGGAGAGGGTTTTGTGCAAAGACTCGAGGTTCATCCACGCCATCATGAGCACGCGACCGCGCGCAGGCTGTGTGTCGGCGGCTTCTTGCACAATGACGGGGATGAAGCCGTCGGCGTTGAATTTGAAGTCGGTCATGAAAAAGATAATGTCGCGGGGGCGGGTGCGTGTGGGCAAGTGGTATTTGGGTAGGGCGCGGCGTCCTCGACGCGCTGGGAGCATTATCATCGATGCAGGCGGCGGGTCCGGGAGGCCCCGCCCTACCTATCGCTCAAACCTCGCGCATGAGTTGGACGTGCGCCGCGGAGTGGCTGACCGGGTGGCCCTCGATTTCCACGAGGAGGTCGCCGCGGGTGTCGATGCCGAGGAACGGGCCGCGGATGGTGTCGTTGTGGACCTGCAATTCGACTTCGCGGGTTCCGCCCCAATGGCGGTTGATGTCGCCAGCCAGCACAGCAAAACCTTCCTCGGCCACGCGTCCATGCAGGACACGCAGGGCGATAAGAATTTCCTCGTAGATGTCTTCGATCGGCGGCGCGATGGGCAGCTCCGCGGCGAGCGACGTGGCGATGGCGGCCAACCCGGGATCGGTGGCGGGATTGTTGGTCACGTTGAGTCCGAGGCCGACGACAACACGATCCGGGGCGAATTTTTCCATGAGGATACCGCAGATTTTTTTCGGTCCGATGAGGACATCATTCGGCCAGCGGAGGCGGGCCCGGGTGAGGTCGTGTCCGCGCAACGTGGAGACCACGGCAAGCCCGGCGGCGAGGGGAAAGGCGGACCATCCGCGGCCGGGCGGATCGAGGGGCAAGACGACGGAAATCCAGAGCCCGCCTTCGCCGGATGACCAGCGGCGTCCGTGGCGTCCGCGTGCCCCGGTCTGCCTTTTCGCGCGGATGGCATGCCACGGCGGAAGGTCGCGCGCGTGGTCGTTGGTCGAGCCGAGGACCTCGGCTTCGTGGAGTGTCCAGCCGCGCCACGCGCGGGTGCGGATGGCCTGGGTCATTTATTTCCCCAGCGTGGCGATGTAGTAGCCCGCGATGACGGCGGTGCCGATGACACCGGCGACGTTCGGGCCCATGGCGTGCATGAGGAGGAAGTTGGCGGGGTCGGCCTTCTGTCCCTCGACTTGCGAGACGCGGGCGGCCATGGGGACGGCGCTGACGCCGGCCGAGCCGATAAGCGGGTTGATCGGGTTGCGGCGGGAGAAAAGATTGAGCAATTTGGCGGCGAGGACGCCGCCGGCGGTTCCGAGCCCGAAGGCGACGATGCCCAAGGCGATGATGAGGAGGGTTTGCGGGCGGAGAAAATTCTCCCCGGCCATGGTGATGCCGACGCTGGTGCCGAGGAAGATGGTCACGACGTTGATGATTTCAGTCTGTGAGGCCTTGAGCAGGCGCTCGGTCACTCCACACTCGCGCAGGAAATTTCCCAACATGAGCATGCCGATGAGCGGGGCCGCTGCGGGGACGAGAAGAATGACGGTGACGGTGACAAGGAGGGCAAAGACAAGTTTCTCCAGCCGCGAAACCTGGCGGAGGGACTGCATGCGGATTTTGCGCTCTTTCGCCGTGGTCAGCGCGCGCATGATTGGTGGCTGGATAAGCGGGACGAGAGCCATGTAGGTGTAGGCGGCCACGGCCACGGCGCCGAGGAGTTCGGGTGCGAGCTTGGAGGTAAGGAAGATGGCAGTGGGCCCGTCCGCCCCGCCGATGATGCCGATGGAGGCGGACTGCTGCGCATTGAAGCCGAGCAGTCCGGCTCCGAGGAAGGTGGCGAGCACGCCGAGCTGCGCCGCGGCGCCGAGGAGAAGGGTCCGGGGGTTGGCGATGAGCGGACCGAAGTCGGTCAGCGCGCCGATCCCGAGGAAAATGAGCGGGGGGAAGATCTCGAGTTTGATGCCCTGATAAAGAAAGTCATAGAGACCGCCCGTGATGTGGTCGATGCGGAAGCCGCCGGTATCCAGCGGGGTGCCGTGCACGGTGAGGACCCCTGTTTCGACGAGGCCGTCGGCCAGCACGCGGCTGGTGATCATTCCTTCGGTCGGGAGGTTGGCCAGAAGGGCGCCGAAAGCGATCGGCACGAGGAGGAGGGGTTCGAATTTCTTGTGGACTCCGAGATAGAAGAGGACGCCGCAGACCACCCACATGGTGGCCATTTGCCAAGTCACGGACGAGAACGCGGTCAGCTGGAAGAACGCGACGAAGTCGTGGAGGATGTCGAGCAGGATGGTCACCGGACGTGGCGCGAGGCGTAGATGCTGCGTCGCCCCTCGGCGCTCCATACGAGATTTTGCCGCGGGTCGGCCATCTGCACGCTGCGGATGGCAAAACGGCTGTCGCCCAGGGCGGCAGCCACGGCGCCGGCAATGGCGGCAAGGATGGCGGGGGAAATTTCATCACCCGGTGCGGCAGGATGAGCGGGCAAGGCGGTTTTCGCGGCGGCGCCCGCCGGCCCGCGGCGCTTGTCGAGGGCGGCGAAGATGCGTCCGAGCAAACCCACGAGGGCGGCGAGTGAGCCCAGGGTGAAAACGACGACGAGGAATCCGGTGAGCTGGTATTGCAGGCTGTCGGCCAGCGTCGGGTATTCCGGCAGGGTGAGGGCGAGAGTCGCGGGAAAGAGGGGCATCGTTCAGGACATTCTGACCAGCACCTGTCCTTCGGCCACGGCATCGCCGGGGGCGACGAGAGTTTCCTTCACCGTGCCGGCGGCTGGTGCAAAGACATAGGTGTTCATTTTCATGGCCTCGAGGGTCAGGAGTTGAGCTCCGGCTTCCACCGACTGGCCGGGGCGGACATCGATGGAGACGACCTTGCCGGCCAGCGGGCTGGGCACGTCGCCCGCTGCGGCGGTGCCGCCACCGGATCGGGCGGAGACCGGCGGGGCGGAGACGTGGGCGGATTCGACGTGCGCGGGGTGGGCGCCGGGATTGGCCGGCGCCGGGGGCGCGCCTTCGTCGAGGATTTCGACGAGAACATCGTAAGCTTTGCCGTCGACGGTGACGCGGAGCTTTTTCATAAATCACATCGGGATGTTGCCGTGTTTCTTGGGCGGGCGGGTTTCGCGTTTGGAGAGCGTGTTGCGCAGGGCCATGGCCACGGCGGCGCGGGTGTGCGCGGGGCGGATGACGTCGGTGATCTGCGCGTTGGCCGCGGCCTGGTAGGGCGAGGAAAATTCCTCGCGGTATTTTTTGACCAGCGCGGCCTCCTCTTTTGCCGGATCGGCGGCGTCCTTGATCTCGCGGCGGAAGACGATTTTCACCGCGCCCTCCGCGCCCATCACGGCGATCTCGGCCGTGGGCCAGGCGAAGACCATATCGGCCCCGAGGTCGCGGCTGCACATCGCGAGGTACGCGCCGCCGTAAGCTTTGCGCATGATGACGGTGATCTTCGGCACGGTGGCCGCGGCGTAGGCGAAGAGCATTTTCGCACCGTGGCGGATGATGCCGCCGCGTTCCTGCGCGACTCCGGGCATGAAGCCGGGGACGTCGACGAGGGTGACGATGGGGATGCTGTAGAGGTTGCAGAAGCGGATGAAGCGTGCGGCTTTGTCCGAGCTGTCGATGTCGAGCGTGCCGGAGCGGACCATCGGCTGGTTGGCCACGATGCCGGTGACGATGCCCTGGATGCGGGCGAAGCCCACGACGATGCTTTTGGCCCATTCCATGTGGACCTCGAGGAAGTCGGCGTCGTCGACAAGGGCTTCGATGACGTGGTGGACGTCGAAGGGTTTCTTGGGGTCCCCGGGAATGATCTCCTCGAAGGCGGGAACGTCCGAGAGGTCGAGTTCCGGGGTCGGGCGGTGCGGCGGGTCGACGAGATTGTTGGCCGGGAGGAAGGAGAGGAGCTTGCGCACGATCTCGATGGCGTGCCCGTCGTCGTTGGCCACGAAATGGACATTGCCGCTGACCGTGGCGTGGGCCGCGGCGCTCCCGATCTCGTCTATGGTGGTGACCTGGCCGGTGGCCGCTTTGATGACTTCCGGGCCGCAGATGAACATGCTGGCCCCGGTCTTGGTCATGATAAGGAAATCCATGAGCGCCGGCGAATAGGCTGCGCCGCCGGCGCAGGGTCCGGCGATGACGGCGATCTGCGGGACGACGCCGGAGAGAAGGACGTTGCGGAAGAAGACTTGTCCGTAACCGGCGAGCGAGAGCACGCCTTCCTGAATGCGGGCGCCGCCGGAGTCGTTGAAGGCGATGACGGGCACGCCGGCGCGTTGGGCGTAGTCCATGAGGTCGCAAATTTTCTGCGCGTGGACGCGTCCGAGCGAGCCACCGGCCACGAGAAAGTCTTGGCTGAAGGCGGCGACGGGGCGGCCTTCCATCAGTCCCACGCCGGTGATGACGCCATCGGCGGGGAGTTTTTTCTCTCCCATCCCGAAGTTGGTGCACTGGTGTTCGGCGAACATGCCGAATTCCTGGAACGAGCCGGGTTGGAAGAGGGAGTCGACGCGTTCGCGGGCAGTGAGGAGTCCTTTGTCGTGGCGCTCCTCGACCTTGGCGGGGGCGCCGCTGACGAGGGCGTTGGCCCGGCGTTCGTCGAGGTCGTGGAGGAGTTTTTCGTCGATGGGCATGCGGGTCTTATGGCTGCGCCCCAAGCGGTGCGCAGAATTCGGTCAGCACGCCTTGGGTGGATTTCGGGTGGAGAAAGGCGACCAGTTTGCCGGCCGCGCCTTGGAAAGCTTTCTCGTGGATGAGCTGGCAGCCGGCGCCCTTGGCCTGCGCGAGCTGGCCCTCGATGTCGTCGGTGGCGAAAGCCACGTGATGCACGCCGCCGTGGGGGTTTTTTTCGAGAAATTTGGCGATGGGGCTGTCGGGGGAAGTCGGCTCGAGGAGTTCGAGGTGGGCTTCCCCGACGTGGAAGAAGGCGGTGCGGACCTTCTGGCCCGGCACTTCCTCGACGGGCCCGCACTTCAGGCCGAGGGCCTGTTCGTAGTAAGGAATGGAGTCCTCCAGCGAGCGCACCGCAATGCCGAGGTGGTCAATGCGCTGCAGCATGAAAATGTTGTCCCCCAGAAGCAGCACGGGGGCAAGGATAAGTTGCGCTAATAGTTTGCATGTTTTTTCCGGAGGACCGGTGTTTTGGTGCGGGGTATCAATCGAGAAAAGTGTCCGCGTGGTCGTAGGGTGGGGAGCAGAGGCAGAGGAAGCGGAGTTTTGTTTTGGCCGTGATCTGGTGGCGGGCGCCGGGCGGAATGAGGATGGCATCACCGGGGCCGACCTCGCGGGTTTCGCCGTCGATTTCCATCAGCGCGTCGCCCTCGAGGAGAAAGTAAAATTCCTCGCAGATTTTGTGGTGGTGGCGTTCGGTCGACTGGCCCGGTGCCATGATGGCCTCGGCCAGGCTTTGCTTTTCGACGGGCGCGTTGGTGCGGTCGAGGATGCTGCGGATGGTGGACCCGTCTTTGGTTCTGAAGGGGCTTTGATTTCCGATTTGCTGCACTATCATGGATTGAGAATATGCGATTTTTCGAGGGATGCACTGCTTTGATTACGGGCGCTTCGGCCGGGCTGGGAGCGGAGTTTGCGCGTCAGTTGGCGCCGGTCGCGGGGACGCTTGTGCTCGTGGCGCGGCGGGCCGGGAACCTGGACGCACTCAAAGCGGATTTGGAGGCGCGTCATCCGTCGGTGCGGATCCACGTTTACGCCATGGATGTCACGCGCGAGAACCAGGACCGGGATTTTGTGGAGTGGTTGGAGCGGGAGAAGATCCGGGTCAACTTTCTGGTCAATAACGCGGGGATGGGCGACCGGGGGCCGTTCGCTACGGGGGACTGGGCGAAGATTCATGCCATGCTGGAGCTGAATGTGGTGGCGCTGACGCGGTTGACGCATCATTTGCTCCCGATGCTGAGGGCGGGCGGACGCGGGGCGATCCTCAATGTGAGCTCGATCGCGGGGCTGATCCCGATGCCCCACATGTCGGTCTATGCGGCGACGAAGGCGTACGTGAACAGCTTCAGCGACGGGCTGCGCATGGAACTGCGCGACACGGGGGTCACGGTGACGGCGGTGTTGCCGGGACCGGCGGAGACGGAGTTCGGCCAAGTGGCATCGCGCGGGACGGGGGAACCGGAGTGGAGTTCGCCCGGGGAGTTGACCGTGCCGGTGGAAGACGTGGTGCATGCGGCGCTGACGGCGGTGGCGGCGGACAAGGCGCGCGTCATTCCCGGATGGAAAGTGGCGCTGCTCATGGGTGTGGCGGTGGCGTTGCCGCTGGGGATTCTGCGGGCGATTTTGCAGAGGAAAGCCCCCTGAGGTCGGCCGGGAGTGATCTGAAATGGTGCCGCGCGCGTAAACGGATTGAAGTGAAATCGACCAAGTTGTCCCGAGTCCCGCTCGATCCGGCCGCGCTGGCGCGGTTCAAAAAAACGTTCGAGCTGATCAACACGCATCTTTACAGCGTGGAGGAACGCATCCGCGCGCAGACCCGGGCGTTCGATCCTGCCATGGAGGGATATGTGGACTATGTCTGCAATTCGTCGGGCAAGCGGTTGCGTCCGGCCCTGGCCTTGCTGGCCGGCGGGTCCACGGGCAAGATCACCTCTAGCCATGTCGATCTGGCGGTGATCCTCGAGCTGATCCATATCGCGACATTGGTGCACGACGACATCATGGACGGCGCCGATTTGCGCCGGGAGCAACCGACGGTCAATGCCAAGTGGGGCAATGCGATCAGCGTGCTCTTGGGCGACGCTTTGTTGGCGCATGCCATGCGGTTGGCCACGAATTTTTCTGAAACCGAGGTAGTGCGGCGCATCGCCGATGCGGCGGCCGAGGTTTGCACCGGGGAGATCATCCAGACGCAGCGGCGATTCGATCTCAAGCTGTCGGTGGCGGACTACTACAAAATCGTCGAGATGAAGACCGGGGCGCTCTTCGCGGCGGCGGCCGAATTGGGGGCGTTTTTGAGCGAGACGACGCCGGAGCGGATCGGGGCGCTCAAGCAATTCGGGTTGAAGCTCGGGACGGCCTACCAAGTCTACGATGATTGCCTCGATCTGGTGGGTGACGAAGAGGAAATCGGCAAGACGTTGGGGAGTGATCTGCGCAAGGGGAAGCTGACCTTGCCCTTGATTTTCCTGCTGCAGTCGGCGCGGCGCAGCGGTGATCACGAAAAAGTGAGCGCCTTGCTGCTGGGGGGCGAGGAGGTGGAGGCGGAGCAGATTGTGACCATGCTGGCCGAGCGCGGGGCGTTGCAGCAGACGGCGGCCGCGGCGGCGCAGTTGGTCGAAGAGGCGCTGGAGGAGTTGAAGGCTTTGGACGAAAACCGGTTCACGTCCGGTCTGCGCGGGGTGGCGGAGTATTTGCAGGCTTTGATCAAGCGGGCAGTGGGAAGTTCCTGAGGCGCGGGCGACGGCAAAGCGCCGCGACAACCCGGAAAAGAGCGCGCCCGAGACTGGTGCGAGCGCATGGGGGCTGATTATGCTCCGGGACGTGGCGACGCCGAAGATCAAGGATTGGCCGGAGGAGGAGCGGCCGCGGGAGAAGCTGGTGCACCGCGGGGCGGAGGCGCTGAGCGATGCCGAGTTGCTGGCCATTTTTCTGCGCACCGGGACGCCGGGGCGCACCGCGATCGATGTGGGCGACGAAATGATCAAGGCGGCCGGCGGATCGATGGCGCGGATGGCGCCGATGACGGTGAAAGAATTGCGCAAACTGGCCAAGGGCGTCGGATTGGCCAAGGCGTGCGAAATGGCGGCCGCATTCGAGTTGGGGAAACGTCTGGCCAGGCAGACGGCGCAAAGCGAGCCGTTGGGGACACCGGAAAAAATTTACGCGTTCATGGGGCCGTTGCTGCAGAATCTTCCTCGCGAGTCTCTTCGCGTGGTTTTGCTCGATACACGGCACCGGTTGATCCACATGGAGGAAGTTTCGCTCGGGACGATCAACGAGAGCTTGGCCCATCCGCGGGAGATCTTGCGTCCGGCCATCAGCCACGGGGCTTACGCCTTTGTGCTGGTGCACAACCATCCATCGGGCGACCCGACGCCGAGCGAGGCCGACCGCGCCCTGACCCGCCGTATCCGTGAGGCAGCAGACTTAATGCAGATTCATCTGCTGGATCATGTCATTATCGGCCTTGAGCGCGCGGGCGCTCCGCCTTATTTCAGTTTCAAGGAGCACGGATTGCTTTGAGCGGCAGTTGAGGGTTGAGGGTTGAAAGTTGAGAGAGGGGTAGGAGAGAATGGAGAAGGAGAGGAGCTTCTTGGTTTTTCCCTCAACCCTCATCGCTCAACTCTCAACTTCTTCATGAATATCCATCCTACCGCGATCGTGGCCGGCGGGGCCAAGTTGGCCGATGATGTCGAGGTCGGGCCTTATTCGATCATCGGCGCGGAGTCCGAGATCGGGCCGGGTTGTGTGCTGGGGGCGCAGGTGATTTTGGAGCATCGCGTGGTGCTGGGCGAGGGGACGAAGGTGGGGCACGGGACGATCTTGGGGGCGA
>JBBDNV010000183.1:0-57243 GCA_040877415.1 Pirellulales bacterium | reverse complement strand
TCTCGCTAGCGGACTAAGCTAGCGGAGGAGTTTTCTTCAGAGCCGTGATGTCCCCCTTTCCGCTGGAATGATCTTCTCGGGCTGAGCCGCCTCAACCACACGTCGCACGATGTCGCCGAGAACCTTCGAGTCGAGCCTGCCGGTTCTCGCTTGGATCTTTCGGCTGTTCCGCATGAGCTTACTTCAGGCAAAGGACGACCCCACGCGCAGTCTTGCCGAAGGTCGGGTGGGACCTGCATTCAAGGAAGGCTTCTCTTCGAAGCCTACGGTCAAAAAAGGGGTTCGTCAATGATGGCCGAGACTGGCCTGATTTTGCCCCCTTGCCCAATGCGCAAGGACCTTGTAGGACAACGCGTGGAGAACCGCCATGAAATCCCACACCGACTACCTGACTTCAACCTCCCCGACCGCATGGCGTTTGAAAATGTCACGCCGAAGATCACCGTAGAAGGCCCTTACAAATAATGCCAAGGATGAATCATGCTTCTTAAGGTCGCGGTGGTCATTGCAGGAATAGTACTTCTGCTAGTTACAACTCAGGCGGACGAGCGCTGGCAGCAAGTTGCCATTGGTGCCTGCGCTGTTGTGTTGCTGGTCGGAGGAATTCAGGCGCTTGTCCAGGAATATCGGCAAGATGCAAAGCGCAAGACAACCGGAACGCTCCCTGCCTTCTCTGTTGTGATTGATAGTGAGGTAACTCGCGTCGCTAGAGTGGAGATCGGCCGCTCTGGTCAATGCATACAGTTCAAATGTCCTGAAGATGCCGAGAAAGTCGACCTGTCCGCAATTGCGCGTCTGTTGGGACCCGGAAACGTTTGGCTCAACCATCGAAATGGCAAGGTAACCTTCTCTGGCACGATTCGTAACAAAGAGGGCCATTTGATTGCCGATATTCATGAAAACAAATGGACGCTCAATCCCGGCCACTACTTTGACCGCAACTATGATGATCGTTGCCTGGAAATTGTGGATAACAAAGGGTGGGTGGTGCTACAGATTGAATGCCTTGAGGACAGGATCACACTGCAGGGAATTTTCTTGAATCGCTCCGGAGCAGGCGCAGCCTTCGTAGCGGAGGACAATAAGCCTGGTGCTGGAATCTACGTCATCGGTGAAGACACGAAAGACGACTACAAGGGTTTCTACCAGCCCATGCGTGAGGCAAAACGTCTGTTTGTATATCCGAGTGAGAATCACCTCGGCGAGAGGGTTGATCCACCTCCCGCAAAGCACTCCGATCTTGGTTACACGATTTAATGCGAACCTGACGGAAGGCGAACGCGCGCGTGCGCAAAAGAGAGTGGTAGTGCGTTTCTGCAGAAGGAATGATGCAATATCCTGGGCGGGCCAGACTGTCGAGACCATCGTCGTTTTAGGGGCTTTGCGATTAACAAAGCTGAATTGCTCAACAGTATCCGTTGCATACGGGCCTATCTGCAGTCGACGCAAACGCTGACCAAATGATGTCCAACACCCGTCATCCGGAGACCGATGTCGCAACTTGATTGTTGTCAAATTCCGGGCCGATCGCATGAAATCCCACACCGAATACCTGACCTTCAACCTGCCCGCCCGGATGGCTTTTGAAAACATCACGCCGAAGGTCGACGAGATCGTGCGCGCTAGCGGAGTACGGGAGGGTTTGGTGCTGGTCAACGCGATGCACATCACCGCCAGCGTGTTTATCAACGATGACGAGCCGGGACTGCACGAAGATTACAAGAAGTGGCTGGAAGGGTTGGCGCCGTTTGATGCTTCGCCAAAGCGGTACGCTCACAACCGCACGGGCGAAGACAATGCCGACGCGCACATGAAGCGGCAGGTCATGGGGCGCGAAGTCGTCGTGGCCATTACCGACGGCAAGCTCGATTTCGGCCCCTGGGAGCAGATCTTTTACGGCGAGTTCGACGGCCGGCGGCCCAAGCGCGTGCTGGTCAAAGTGATCGGGGAGTGAGCTTCCTACGCGTTCGACGCGCAGATTTTGGAATTGCGCTTCGCTCGTCCACGCGAGCCGCTAGTTAGCCCCCGGCTTTGCCGGGGGATTCTTCGCTGGCGGCGCACACGGACCATTCGAATGCTTCCGTACAACAAAATCCCCCGGCAAAGCCGGGGGCTGAACAACAACGCACAACATCAAACTCGCGTTTTTGACTAATGTGCCCGAACCCCTACGCGGTGATCCCCTTGGTCAGCGCCATAAAGGCCGTCTCCAGGTTCAGCTCGTCTTCCTTGAAGAGCGACAGTTTATAGCCCGACTCGACAAGCAGCGTCGCCAGTTGGCTGTAATCGTCGGCGCTGGAAAAGAGCGTCACAACCAGGATGTTGCCGCGGGCCTCGACCTTTTCGACCGTTGGATGATCTCCCAACAGCCGGGCCGCGCCATCGCGATTCTCGACCACGCCAATGTTCAGAATCGTCTGCCGGCGCACTTGCTTCATCACCTGCTCCACCTCGGCGCTCACCAGCAGCTCGCCCCGCTCGATGATGCCGATCTTGTTGCAGATGTCGGCCAGCTCGGGCAGGATGTGGCTGGAAACCATGATTGTTTTTCCCAGCCCGCGCAGCTCCTTGAGCAGCCCGCGGATTTCGATCCGCGCCCGCGGATCGAGGCCGCTGGCCGGTTCGTCGAGCAACAGCACCTGCGGATCGTGCAACAACACGCGCGCCAAGCCCAGCCGCTGAGTCATGCCGCGCGACAAGCTCGTCACGAGCGCCTCGCGCTTGTAGCCCAAATCGACCAGGTCGAGCACCTCGTCGCAGATTTTGCGGCGCGCCGCGCCTTTGATCCGGTACGCGGCCGCGAAGAATTCGAGGTACTCGATCACCTTCATGTCGTCGTACACGCCGAAAAAGTCGGGCATGTAGCCGACGACGCGGCGGATGTCGCGCGGGCGGGTGTAAATCGAATAGCCGCAGACGTAGGCCTCGCCCCAGGTGGGATTCAAGAGCGTGGCCAGGATGCGCATGGTCGTCGTCTTGCCCGCGCCGTTGGGGCCGATGAAGCCGAATACGTCCCCTTTGTCGAGGTCGAGCTCGAGGGCTTTGACGGCGAACAGCTCGCCGTATTTCATCGTCAGGTCGTGTGTTTCAATCACCCGTCGGTCCCCGCCTTGTTTTCACTCGACCGGTTGCTCACGCACGGGAAAGACAAACCGGTAGAAAGTCCAGGTTTCGGTGTCGGCGCCGGCCAATGGCTCGCCGTCTCGCTCCAGCCGGGCCGCCGGCCGGCCGCTGCGCCCGAAAAGCACGGCGCGGCCGTTTTGCACCAAGGCGCTCGTTTCGCTGAACCCCTGATAGTGGTTCACGAGCCCCGTGTATTTTTCGCCGCCGGCCAGGTCGTGCGCCGTCGTGATCTCGACGATCCGCGGGATATCGAACGAGGCGCGGTCGTACGGCGGCGCGACCTGACGTTCTCCCTGCGCGGTCACGTGCCGCAGATACGTGTCCGTGGTTTGCGGGTCCATGGTTTCGAAGTCGATCTGGCGTCCCGGCGCCAGCTCCCGGATGACGTACGCCCATTTGCCGTACATCAAGACCGCGTCGGTAAGCGGCATTTCGAGATGGCTGGTCAGGGTGCCGGCGAGCTTGTCGTGATAGGCCAGATGGGCCTCGACGCCGCCGTCTCCGTCGCGCCACCATCGAGCGACGAACGCCTTGCTCGACCAGACGGCAATCGGCACGCGCTCGATGGCGTCGAGCCGTCCCGCAAAATCGTACGCTTCGGTGAAAAGCGGCAGGCTGGGCGAAGCGGTGTCCATTCCCCCGACTCCTCGGCTCTTGACGTCCATGCCGCCAAATCCGCCGCCCGGCAGGCCGAACCAGGAAAAAAGAATCCCGCCGCCGCGCCGGCCGCCTGCGGCACGGTCGGGAGCCAGCGACAAGTTGTACGTGGCGTTGCTGGGGCTATAGACATAGGACCAGCTCGTGCCGCGCACGAGTCCGGTTTCGGCGTCGAAATCGACCACGTCGACCTGGTTCACCCGCAACTGGCGGCCCTTGAGCCCGTAGGCCAGCGCGAATGCCCCGGCGCTAAACACAACCACCGTCACGGCAAACGAGAGCCACGTGGCCTCCATCCGGCGAAAGACCCGCTTCACAAGGAAGTAATCCAATGGACCGATGCAAACGATGTACGCCGTCACCAGCAAAGCCACGAACCAGAACGGGACCAGCCGCACTCCGGCAAACTGGTCCAAAGCGCCGCGCAACTGGCCGGCCAGATCGACAAAACCCAGCGTCGTCACCGCGCCCAACGTGCCGGCGCTTTTATCGTCGGTGACGGCAACGGACCCGCCGAGCAGTTTTTCCAAAAGCTGCGGCCGCGCGGCCCAGTTGGCAAACGGCGGCCGCTCCAGATCGAACGCCACGAACACGACTTCGCCGAATCCGCGCCCAGCGCGAACCACGAGCGGCAAGTCGCGCGGGTTCGTGCCGGCGAATGCTTCGATCTTGCCGCCGACGTCGCGCAGCTTGGGCACCTCGAGCGCGAAAGGCCCGGCGGCGGACAGCGATTCGTTCGTGTCCGCGTAGGTCTCAAGCGCCGTGCTCTGGCGCAGCGGCACGATCGATTCCAGCCTGCCCGGCGCAAGCTCCTGAATCCCCGAGCCCGCGGCCAGCACTTTCTCGGCGCTGCGGCCCACGCTCAAAACCAGCTTGCCTCCCATCCGGACCCACAGGTCCAAAGCCGCCAACCGCGGGCTGGGGGTCGCCAACTGCGAGCTGATCGCGTCGTCGCCGGTGGAGAGGATCAAGGCGGTCACGCCTTCGTAACCCCACCAGTCGCCGGGCAACTGGCGAATATCGCTCAGACGGGCAACCTTCACGCCGCGCAGTGCCCGCGGCGATTCGTCATCGGCCGCGTCGGGGGCACCCACCGACACCACGAGTGTCTCGCTCGACGGCAAGACACCCGCCAGCGGTCCGTCGGTTTGGGTGTTCAAGCGCCGCGAGGCCACGATCCCCGCTTCGGTGCGAAAATCGACGGTCACCTCGCTTGCCAGCCGACCGATCTTGGCGTACATGGAAACCGTTTTTCGCTCGCCCGGGCCGACGGCGAGGTCGCCGGCCCGCGGAACGTGCACGCGGCTGGGCACTCCGTCGCCGTCGGGCGCCACGATCTCGACGCGTCCGGAAACCGCTTGGCTGCCCCCTTCGAGCTCGATTTCAAAAGGAGTCCAGCAGCCGACTTTGAATTGCCCGGCAAAGCCGGCGTGAACCGCGACGATGCGCAGCGCGGCGGACTCGGGCGTCTTCCTGCCGACCGCGGTGGCACCTTCGGCCGGCGCGTCCGTCGGCCACGACGAGCAGCAGCACGCGCCCGCGGCAAACGTCAACACGGCAAGGGTCCATCTCGCGCGCCACTGAATCGCTCGCCCGCTCATGGTTTCTCCGCGTCGGCGCACGTGCAGACGAATTTGCCGCATCCGGGACAGCCGGCTCCGTATTTGCGCGCGACGGCCTCGCTCAGGTCGACTCCGGCCACATTGGCGATCGTGGCCAGCCAGGCGAGCACGTCGGCGAATTCGTCCAACCGGTCTTCGTGCGCTGGGTTTCGCAGCGCGGCGGCCAGCTCGCCGATTTCCTCCATGAGCCACATGAACGTGCCGTCGATGCCGCGCGCGACGTCTTTGTCGAAGTACATTTCGCGGATCAGCCGCTGGAAGTCGGCCAGCGTGACCGCCCCGCGCGAAGGGCCGGCCGGCGATTCATGGCTGGGCTCGTTCACTCTAGGCTCTCCAACATTTTCTTGGCTTCCGAGTGGCTCGGGTCGCGCTTGAGCAATTCTTCGAGCGCCGCTTTGGCCTCGGCCGGCTGGTCCGCCTTGACGAGCGAGCGGGCCAGTGCCAAGCGCGACTTCGCGTCGTCGGGATTCAACTCCACGGCCACGGCATATTCCTTGGCCGCCTCGGCGGCGTTTCCCTGGCCGCCGAACGCTTCGCCGCGCCACGCGTGCAGCTCGGCGTCCATCACCTGAACGTGCAATCCCTCCAACGTCCAGCGCTGGGCGGCGGGCCAGTCGCCGGCCGCCAACGCCAATTGCGCAAGTTTCTTACGCACGGGCAGGTCGTCGGGATCGGCCTCGGCCAGTTTCAACAGCACGCCGGCGAGCTTTTTATCGTCGCCCGACTTCAGGTAGACGGCGGCCAGCGATTTGAGCCATTTGGCGCTTTGCGGCTCGTTTTTAGCCCCCAGCTCGTACAGGTCGGCCGCGGCCTTAAAGTCTTCGGACGCGAGCTTCAGGCCGGCCAACAGTGCCAACAGGTTTTTCTGCGGATGTTCGCGGTCCAGCGATTCCTCGAGCCGTGCAAGCGCCTCTTTGTTCTCGCCCACCAGCAGGTGCAACCGCGCCCGGACGTATTGGGCCAGTTGGTTTTTCGGCTCGATCGCTAGCGCCGCGTCGGCCAGTCGGCGCGCCTCGGGGTAATTGCGGCGGTTCAGTCGGGCCTGCGCGGTCTTGGCCAGCAGCTCGGGGTCCTTGGGCTTCTCGGCCAGCGCCTTTTGCAATTCAACGAGAGACATTTCGCCCCCGGCCGCCGCCGGCAGACCGGCGACGATCTTCTTGACGAACTCCTGGTAACCCCGCTCGAAGTCGGGCTGGTTTACGTCAAAGGCGCGCTCGAGCGCCTCGGGCGTGGTCAGGTTGTCGGCATAGGCCGCCAGCATCTTCGCGATCGCGTCGGGCCCGAATCGCTCGAGCACGTACTCGGCGTACAACTCCGCCTGGCAATAGGCCAACGTCCATTCGACGCTCGAATGCGGGCGGATGAAGCCCAGGTTGATCGTGTCGAGATTAAACAGCTTTCCCTTGGCGGAGCTTTCGACGAGCAGTTCGTTCCACTCCTGCGGCCGCGGATAGCCTTCGTTCAAGACCGCCAAGGCTTCGGTGAACCAATGCGGTATGTTGAAGTCGGTCTGCTGCAGGTTGATCACGTGGATGAATTCGTGCTTTACCACCCGCGCCCAATTGAACCGCTGTTTGCCTTCGCTGGGGGATTGCATGGCGACGATCTTGCCGGCGCACGCCCCGATGGGATGGATGCGCGGCAAACCCACCATCCTGGCGCTAAACCAGCCGTGGCCGTCGGTGTTTCGGGCCTGGCAGAATACTTCGAAGAGCGACTTTTCCGGCGGGGCAAAGCCCATTTGCTTGACCAATTGAGGATAGACCTCTTCCAGCCACTGGCCCATGTAGCGGGCCAGAATCCCGTCCTTCTTTGGATCGAATCGGATGCGAAAATGCTCGGTCTCAATCGTCTCGTAGGCGTCGAGCACTTCCAGCACCTTGAGCGTGTTGTTCACTCGGACGTTGAACGGATCGGCCTCGATAGACTCATCGAGCACTTTGCGCGCTTCGGCCTCCTCACCCAAGCGCATCAACATCATGCCCAACCGGCCGGATGACGCAATCAATTGCGGCATGCGCGCCATGGCCTCGCGGTAGTACCCGGCCGCTGCCGGCCAACGGCGCAAGCGATCCAAGGCGTCGGCCAGCGCCAGGTAGAATCGGCCGGCGTGCGGATTGCGGGCGGTCACTTCGCCTGCCAGCTTGCCGAATCGCGAGGTCGCCGGTCCGTCGACGGCCAGGTACGCGGCCGCCAGGCGGCCCAACGTTTCTTCCGACGTTGGATGCAGCTTGAGCACGTCGTTCAATACGCCGACACATTGCCGCGGCTCGAAATTGGCCAGGTGAATGTCGGCCTTCAGATGCAGCGCCACGAGCAATTGCGGGTTGATCGCCAAGGCCTGGTCGCAAGCGGCCTGGGCCTCGGTCAACTCGAATTGATCGAGCGACATTTCCCCCAAAGCCGCGTGAACCTCGGCCGCGTTCGGATTCAGCGCCAGCGCCGCCTTATACTCCCTGGCGGCCTCCGCTTCGTTGTATTTTTCCGCGAACAGCCGCCCGGCCTCGTAATGGGCGCGCCAACATGCCGGATCGGCCTTCAACACGTCCGGGTAGAACTCGTTGACGAGGAAGTTGAACTGGTCGCTCAGCCGATTCCAGCGCGCGAACTGGCCCGCCCCGAGGCCAATCCAGTGCAAATCCTCCGCGTCCTCGACGTTGTGGTCGTTGTAGTATTTGACCAGCCATTGGTAATCGGCATTGGCTTCCGTCAGCTTGCCGGCGGCCGATAGCAATTCCGCCCGTACCCAGTGGGCCAGAACCCCCTCGGCATCGAGTTTCAAAGCCGCGGCGACAAACGCTTCGGCCGCCTGGTAATCGCCCCGCGCAAGCGCCAACCGCGCAAGCTCCGCCGGAATCGTGGGCACGTTGGGGTGCGCCTTGGCGGCTTCGGTCAGCGTTCGGGTGGCTTTTTCGCGGCGTCCGGTTGCCTCCTGACAGCGGGCCACGCCCAATGCCGAAGCCACGCCGAACTCGGCGTCCAAAGCCCGAAAGGCCTCTTCGGCCTCGGCGTGTTTCCCTTCCTCCATGAGCTGCCGCGCGGCGGCCACCGGAGCGGGCGTCTCGGGCTCGGCGGCCATGCCGAGGAAGGTGGCTCCAGTCAGGGCCAGCAGCATTCCCCCCCAAGCCTGCATCGGGAAGGAAAATCTCATGGCAAAGTCTCAAAACGCACGGAACGAAAACACGTCGCCGGAGCCGTCGCATCCGCAATCGGCCAACCGGGTTACCGTATCGGAATGCCCGCCAGGCTTCAAGGCTGAATGCCGGAGGCCGAACCGATATTGCGCATCGTCGGTTAGCCCTCGGCTTTGCCGGGGGATCGTTGGATCGCGCCGTTCGGCTACGCGTTTCCTTCGCCAGCGAGGAGCCCCCCGGCAAAGCCGGGGGCTAAATCGTGACGTTGATGGCTAATCTGCAATGTGCTTCGCCCCGGTACTTATTTTACCGCAGAATCCAATCGACGACCTCGACCAGGCCGTCCTGGTCATGGCTCGGCGCGATCTTGTCGGCGGCCGCCTTGACCTCGTCCAGGGCGTTGCCCATTGCCACTCCCAGGCCGGCGGCCCTGATCATGGGAATGTCGTTCACGTCATCGCCCGCCGCGCAGATCTCGTCGGGCCGAATGCCCCACTCCTCTGCCAGTCGATACACGCCGGTCCATTTGCTGACGCCGAAGGGCGCGATCTCACACATGTAGCCGCGATAGCGCGGACTGCGCAGCACATGGACGTAAAGCAGCTCGGGCAGGTGCCGCTCGAGCTCGCCCGCGAGCCTCACCATTTCCTCGCGCGTGGCCATGACAAAACCGGCGAAAATGTCCGCGGGCGGCTCCGTCATCAGCCCCGCACACTCGCGGCCGAGGCCGGCATTCTTCTCGAAAAACTCGGCCAGCTCCTCCCGCGGCGTTTCGCTTCCTCGAAAGTAGTAGTCGAAACCAAAGTCGAACGTGTCGGCGCAGAGCACCGCCTCGTAGCCTGCGGCCGCCACGAGTTCCAGGCATCGCTCGAGCGCGCCGGGCAGAAACTGTGCGCTGAACAGCGTGCGGTGATCCGATGCCCGCTTGATCAGTGCTCCGCTGGCCGTGACCAGCGGCACATTGAGCGCAAGCGGCTCGACCAGCGGCAGCACCCGGCTATAACGCCGCCCCGTGGCCAGCACGATTTCGACGCCCGCCTGCTTAGCGCGCAACAGCGCCTTGCGCGTCGGTTCGGTCAACTCGTTTTGGCTGTTGACCAGCGTGCCGTCGATGTCGATCGCCAGCAATCGGTAGCGGGGCATGAAAGACCCTATCCGCGGCCGCACCTGGGTTCTAAGATACACTGGCCGCGCGGCCCGGCACAGCCGGCGGCTCCCGTTCCCTACATCCCGCGAATTGTTCGTTTCACCGATGCCTGGCTTCGTAACCGTGGCAAAAGTCGGCGCGATTCCCGAGGGCACAGGCGCCGCCTTTGCCGTCGGCGACCGTCTGGTGGCCGTCTTCAATCTGGGTGGCGGCCGCTACCGTGCGATCAACGACGTCTGCCCCCACATGGGCGCGTCGCTGGCCGACGGCGCGCTCGAAGAGGGCGTTGTGACGTGCCCCTGGCACGCCTGGCGATTCCGCGTCGCCGACGGCGCCTGGTGCGACAACTCGCGGATCAAGACCGACACATTCGACGTCCGCGTCGAGGGCGACGAGATCCAGGTGATGGCGTCGTAACGGCTTCGATCCACACGTTGATTGCACTCGTTTCCAAAAAACCCAGGGAAGGCCTTCCCTGGGCTTGCGGCGGGAAACGCGTTACGGTGCGCTGTCGACGCCCGGGTTGCTCCTAAAGCTCGATCGTTCCGCCCGGGCTGACGACGATCGGCTCGGCCTTGGTTTCGGCCTTCACGCGCGCGGCCCAGGCCTTGGCGTCCTGCTCGATCGGCGGCCAGGTGTTGTAGTGCGACGGCACGACGCGTTTCGGTTCCAGCAGCTTGACCGCTTCCAACGCGTCGGCCGGACCCATCGTGAAGCGATCGCCGATCGGCAGCACGGCCAGATCCAGGCCCGCGGCGCCGATCAGCTTCATGTCGTAAAACAACGCAGTGTCGCAGGAAAAGTAAATCTTCTTGTTGCTCAGGGTCAGCAGAAACCCGTTGGGATTTCCGCCGTAAGTTCCATCCGGCAACACGGAACTATGATGGGCAATCGTCAGTTTCACGCGCCCGAACGGCAGGTCGATTCCACCGCCGAGGTTCATCGGCTGGGTGCTCTTGACCCCCTGCTTCGAAAGCCACTGGCAGATTTCGTAATTCGCCACTACGGTCGCACCGGTGCGGTTGGCCACCGCCGCGGCATCGGCCACGTGGTCGAAATGACCGTGCGAGACGAGCACAAAATCGGCCTTGACCGCGTCGGCCTTGACCGGCGCCGTGGGCGAGTCGTTCAAGAACGGATCGATCAGAATCGCCTGGCCCTCGGTGTCCACGCTCCAGCAACCGTGTCCCAACCAGCGCAATGTCGTTGCCATCGTCCTACCTTTCTATTTCCGCCATCGTGCACTCACTCATTTTTCGAGGGGAGCCGCCGCGGCGGTCCTCCCACTTGTGCGGCGGCCGGTTTATGTTACCACAAGAAATATCGATCGCATGCCCGCTTCGTCGAAAAAAGTCACGGGGACTCGCGGTTATGGACATGCATGAACTGACTCGCGAATTGAACGTGAAAAACGATTCCAAAATCGTGATGCTCGTGGCCGACGGGCTGGGCGGGCTGCCCCGGCAAGCGGGCGGCAAGACCGAGCTCGAAACCGCGCGCACGCCCAACCTGGACGCATTGGCCCGCCGCGGAATCTCGGGCGGCAGCATCCCGGTCAAACCCGGCATCACTCCCGGCAGCGGCCCCGGACACCTGGGGCTCTTCGGCTACGATCCCTTGGTGTATCGCATCGGTCGCGGCGCGCTGGAGGCCACCGGCATTGGCTTTCAGTTATCGGATCGCGACGTGGCGATTCGCGGCAATTTTTGCTCGCTCGACGCCAGCGGCAAGATTACCGATCGCCGCGCCGGCCGCATCGCCACCGATCAAAGCGCCCCTTTGGCGGTCAAGCTGCGCGAAGCGCGGATTCCCGGCATCGAGGTTTTCGTCGAGCCGGTCAAGGAGCACCGCTTCGTAGCCGTGTTCCGCGGCGACGGGCTGGGCGACGACGTCGAGGATACCGACCCACAGGAAACCGGCGTCCCACCGCTTGCGCCCAAGGCCACTAGCCCCCAGAGCCGACGCACGGCCGAAGTCGCGGCGGAATTCGTCGCCCAGGGACGAAAACTCCTGGCCGACCAGAAACAAGCCAACGGGCTGACGCTGCGCGGATTTGCCCGCCGGCCGGCGCTTCCGCCCTTTGACGAAGTGTACGGGCTGAAAGCGGCCGCGATCGCCGTCTATCCGATGTACAGGGGACTGGCGCGGCTGGTCGGCATGGAGATCGTCGGCAATGCGCAAACCCTCGATGAGCAAATCGACGTGCTCTCGCGGGAGTGGAAGAGCTACGACTTCTTTTTCATCCACTTCAAGTACACCGACAGCACTGCCGAGGACGGCAATTTCGAAGCGAAAGTAAAACGCATCGAAGAGCTCGACGCGGTGATCCCGCGCATCACCGCGCTCGATCCGACGGTGCTCATCGTCACCGGCGATCACAGCACCCCCAGCGTGCTGGCGCGCCACAGTTGGCATCCGGTTCCGACCGTGCTCGTTTCAAATGTCTGCCGCGCCGACGGCTGCACGTCATTCGGCGAAAGCGAGGCGGTGCGCGGCGGCTTGGGGCAATTCGAGGCGAAGTACCTGATGCCCCTGGCGCTGGCGAACGCCGAGCGGCTGGCCAAATTCGGCGCGTGAATCGAGCGTCACCAGCGCTTGCGGCTTCGCACCCGAAGGTTCGTCCGTCCGCTACCGCACCAGCCGCGCATCGAGCCAATCGGCATGGTCCAGTTCGTCCCCCCGGTCGGCGAAATCGACCAGCAGGCTGATGCGCTTGACCCCGTCAAGATCGACCGAAATGGGCACCGGCGGCTGGCCGCCCCGAATGACTGCGCTGGCGGCCCGCTCTTGCCACTGGCCGCTGCCGTCGTCCACAAAGACGCGAAACACGACGCTCCCCCGCTGCTCGGAGTCGTCGTCGATCGCCACGTGCGCGTCGAAACGGCGATAGGTCTGATCCAAATCGTACGTCAGCCGCGACGGGCTGTGCATTCCCAGCCCCTTGAGATACACGCGTCCGCCGGCGCGCAGCTGCGAGCCCTTCACGCTGCGATCGGCCTGATAGGGCCAGGAAAGCTGCAGGTACGGAATGTGGCGATAACTGGACGGCTCCACGTCTGAAAGATACAGGGCCCGGCCCCCGAAAACCTCGAGCGCCACGATCGACGCGGTGGGCGCCGCCAGTGCGATGCCCCCGGCCAATTTCAGCCGGGTCACGTCGCCGTCGGTCGTCAATTCGACCGCCGTCACGCGAGACCCGTCGCGAAAGCCAACCACGGATCGCAAGCCGCTCGCGCGCGGCTTATCGACCAACGTCGGGTTGAACATGATCGCCCGGAGCGTGTCGATTTTGACCTCCCACGGATCGGTGTCGGTCTTCAGGACGACCCGGTTGCCGTCCGTGGTGATGGTGCCGGTGAGCTCATCGCCGTTTTCCAGCAGCAGCCGATCGCTCCGTCCGCCGGGGGCCAGCACGCGCGCAACCAGCTTGTCGCGGGCGGCGACTTGCGGCGGCGGTCGAAAGATGATGCCGGCGACGGCCTCGATCGGCAGGCTCAAGTTTCCGAACGTCGGCGAGGCACCGATGAGTTGCTCGTTTTGAATCCGCACGTTGTCGACGACAATCACTCCGCCGCCGGAGGGAATTAAGTAGATTCCCCGCGCCGGCTCGACGAACGCGCCCCACGTGGCCAGATCGGCGGCCGGCATGTCGCGCCGTGCGTCGCCATCGGCAAAGCGCAGATTCCAGTCGGAGCCGGCGCCCGTGAATTGACCGCGAAAAGGCGCGCCTTCCACCGGCACGGCCAGCGGCACTTCGGCCGCGCGCGCCGCAAGCGCCCAAGCCAACAGCCCGCATGCCAGGAGCGCTAGTGACGGTTTGCCGTTCATTTAGCGTTGGAAGATCGGCAAGTAGTTGTTCGGCATTTGCAGGACGATCGAGGCCATGGCGGTGCCGTACTCCATACAAATCGAGTCGGTCCACGAGCCGTCTTCGGCCTGGCGGGCGACAAGCGCATCGCGGATGGCCGGATACCATTTTTCCCAGTATTGTCCGCCGGCGTGCCACATGGCCTGCACGGCGTAGTAGTGGCCGTAGAAGTAATGGCTTTCGCGATTCACGTCGCCGGCCTGCGGCACGAAGCTCATCAAGTAGTCGAGCCCCTTGGTGATTTCCGGACCTTCGTAGATGCCGGCGCTGTAGAGGGCCACGATTCCCGCGGCCGAGCGGGGGAAAGCGCTTTGTCCGCCCTGGATCATGTACATGAATCCGCCGTCGCCGTTCTGGCTCCGCTTGACGTACTCGGTGCAGCGATCGATCGTCTCGCGCGGCACGAACAACCCGGCGTTGCGCGCGGCGCGCAGGGCCATGATCTGGCAAATGGTCACCGAAATGTCGGCATCCCGCCGCACCGGCTGATAGCGCCAGCCGCCCTCTCGGTTCTGCGTATTGACGATCAGGTGCACCGCCTTAGTGAGCTTTTCGCGGATGTCGGCCCGCATCGTCATGCCGTAGCATTCCGCCAAAAACAGCGCCGCGAAGCCGTGGCCGTACATGGGGCCGTGGCTGCTGGCGTTCGGGATGTTGATGAACCCGCTCTCCTGCGTATTGTCCAGGACGTAGCCGATCGCCCGGTCGACGTTGCGGCCGTACGGTCCGCGCGAGGGCGTGCTGCCGCCGGCCATGAACGCCATGCCGGCCAGGGCACAGATGGCCACGTTGCGGCTGTATCCGCCCGAGCGGAACGACCCGTCGTCGTCCTGGCGGGAAGCGAGCAGACTGAGTCCGCGCTCGATGGCGCCGGTGGCAGCCGGCGTCATCATCTCGACGGCCGATTTCTCGGGATCTTTCGGCTGTGCCAGCGCCGTGGGGGAATACCAGCCCAGCGCGACCGCCCCGGCCGCGCTGCCCAGGAACCGGCGCCGGCTGCAGGGATGCGGCGGAAACGGCGGCCGGCCAGCGTGTGCCAGGTTGTGCATCGAAAGCCTCGGGGGCTATTTCGTTCGTTCCTCGGCCAAACGCCGATAGTAGCGCTCGATCAACAGCTCGTACTGCGGCAGGAATTGTTCCGGCGACATTTGCATCATTTGCTCGCGTTCGTGCTCGGGCAAGTTCCCCCACGTGTCTTTCAGCAGGCCTTTGAACAACTCGGGATCGGGTTTAGCCTGCTCGGCCTGGCCCAAGCGGTCGGTGCTGTCGGCGGCCGGCTGGTTCGAATTCTGGCCCGCGCTTCTGCCCGTCGAAGATTTCGGCTGCTTGACGCTTTCGCGCCGGGCCGTCTGCCGCCCTTGTTTGCTCTTTGACGATTGCTGCTGGGCACGCTGTCGCTCGGCGTCGTCGATCAGCCGGGCCAGATCTTCGACGATTCGCCGCTGCAATTGCTCGGCGTGGGTGCGCTTGCCTTGCTGGGGAATGAGCCGTTCGGCCATCCGCATTTCCTGGCTGATGTAGCCGAGCGGATCGTCGTCGGTGCCGGCCATGTCAACTTCTTGGGCGTCGAGGGGCTGTTCGGAAGGTTTTGCTTCGGGCGACGTGGCGCGAGGCTCGCTCTTGCCCGGCCGGTCCTTAAGATCGCCCACGCCTTCCAAAAGCTCGTTGTCGAGATCCTCCAACAGCTCGTCGTCCAGCGACCGCCGGGCGCCCTCCGTCTGGGACGCCGCTTCCGGTTCCTGGTTGGGCTTTGACTGGCCCTCGGCAGCCGCCAATCGCCACGCCGACGGCCAGGCGAGCAACAGCACGGCGATGGCGAGGAAATCTCCCCACCGCCTCACGACCGACGAATTCGCGCGCGTGCCATGCATCAGAACGGCTCCTCGGGATCGATGGGAACGTCCGGCGGCGGCACGTCGCCACCGCCCGCTTCCGGCAACGGCTCGTCCGGCGGCGGATCATCCGGCCCAGCGTCGTCCTGGCGAACATCGGGCAGCTTTTCCGGATTGTCTTCGGGATTGTCTGCGGACGGCTCGGAAAGTTTGAGCGTCAACTCGGCCAGCTTGCCCTGCTCTAGGGCCATTTCGGCCATCTGCCTGCCAGCGGCGCCGGCATCCTCGTCGCCGGCCGAGATCAGGCTGCGGTAGCGGGTGTTGAGGTCTTCCTGCAAGAGCCTCAGCAGTTTCAGTTGCGCGAGCACGAAGTTTCCATCCGATCTCGAGCCCGATCCGCCGCCCGAGCCGCCCCCGCCGCCGCCTTCGTCCTGGCCGGGCTTTTGCTTGTCTTCGAAGGCGGAAAGCAACTGAGCCAACCGCAACCGCGCTCGTTCCTGAGCCCCCTGCGCCTGCGTGCCCGTTTCGCGATGTTCCAGCAATTCGGCGGCGCGGGCCATGTGCCTGGCGGCCCCGTCGAGCGCCAGGTTGATCACCTCGGTCGGTGCCAGCTTCTCGGCCAATCGAGAAGATTCGCCGCGCAGACCTTCCTGCTGCCGGGCCAGGTCGTTGACGGTGCCAAGCTGTGAGCGGGTCAATCGCCCTTCGACGGCGCGCAGGTTTTCTAATCGCTGCGTTTCTTCAATCAGCTTTTTCTGGCGCTGATGCAAACTCTTGAGGGAATCTTCCAGCCGCGCGATTTGTTCGCGGGCCAGGTCTTCTTCCGCCTGTTGCCTGCGAGCGGCCAACTGCTGCTGGGCTTCCTCGAGATCCTTCTCGGCGGCTTCGGCGTTCTGTCCGGCATGGTCCGCGTCGCCCTGCCCCCCGGCATCGGAAGCGCCGGCCATCTTGCCGGCGGCCGAAGACGTGCTGCGCGAGGCCCCCTCGGCCTGCAAGCGTTCCAAGCGCCGCGCGAGCCGCGCGGCATCCTGCTCGAGCTGTTTCTGCTCGCGCGCCAACCGCTCCAATTGTCTTTTTCGCTCCTGGGGGTCGGTCTCGTCAGCGGCGGCTTTCATTTTCTTTCGCAGGCCGGCCTGTTGCGAGGAGATCTTCGCCAGGTCGTCTTGGGCGTCGCGGAGTTGTTTCACCAGCCGCGTGAGCTCCTGCTCTCGGCGGTTGGAGAGAATCGCCAGCAGGTCCTCCAGATCCTTGGCGATTTTCACTTGCTGTTCGACGGCCTGCCCGAGCTGATTCTTTTCGAGCTGCTCGCCGGTCTTGCGCATTTGGCCGCTGATGGCCTGCCCGCGTGCCTGGTGCAGCCCGTCGCCGACCGTGGCGGCCGCGATCGGATCGGTCTCGGCGAGCGACCGGCTCATCTCGGCCATTTGCTGCTGGGTTTTCTCCAGGCGGCGGCTCAAGTCGACCTGCCGGTTGCCCAGTTTGGCAAGATCGGCCTGTTGCTGAGCGTTCAGCTCCTTGTAATCGCGGCCGAGCGTCGAGGGTCTCATATCCTTCGTCTCGCGCGAAATCTCCTCCTGGTCGCGCTGGAATTGCGTAATGTCGCGGGCGAAACGCCGGTAGTTGTCCCACCGTCCGAGCTCGCCCAGCATGCTCTCGAGCGACGAGATCACCTGGTCCTGATTGCGGCCCGCGCCGGCGAGCGAATCCTTCAACTCCTTGTCCGCCGAGAGGGCACCGGCGTCCGGGGCCTCCTTGGCGTCGCGGGGCAGTTTGGCCTGGGCCGCTTTGATGAAACTCGTCAGCTCGCTTTCGATCGTGCCCAGATGCTGCTCGGCCAGCCGGTCGACTTCCTCGAGAATCGCGGTCATGTGGCGCTCGACGTCGGGGTTGTCGACGCGGTTGCTGTGCAATTCGGCCAGGAAATCGGCAATCTGCGCCGGAATGCCTTCGGTCTGGCTGGTCAGGGTACGGGTCACCTGGCGTTGATTCAATTCGGCCGATTGTGCCTGGTCGACGTCCGGTTTGCTGACCCGGCCGACCTCGTTCAATTGAATCTCCAGCGATCGGGTCTGCGTCCTGGCGGCCTGCTGCATTTTCAACACGCGCTGCAATTCGGCGAAAACCAGCGTCTGTCGCTGGGCCAGGCGTTCTTCCAGCTCGGCGGGCGTAATAATCGTGATCTTGCGAACCGTGCTCTTGCCCGTTTGCGGCAGGTAGTCGGTAGCCGTGGCCCAAAACGTCAAATGCACCGCAGGCGCCAGGTCCAGCTCCGACAGCAGCCAGCGATGAACGACCACGCGGCTTTCGCCCAGCTTGCCGCTCTTCAGCAGTCCGTCCTTGGCCAAGCGCGGGGCCTGGTCCTCGCCGCTGTAGAGCGGGACCGCGAAATCTTCGACGTCGGTGACGTCGGACCGGCTGAAGTGCAGCGCGATCGTATGGATCGCCAAATCCTCTTTCACCGCGATCTTCAGCGACACTTCGCCTTGCGGCGTGACGAAAACATTTGTGCCGGGCTGTTCGATCGTGACCGTGGGCTCCAGGTCCCCAATCGCCCGGATGTCCCAGCGGTCGTCCACGCCGCCGACCAGTCCCTCGCGGTCCTCCAATTCAATCCAGTACTGGCCGGTCTTGTCGATGACCAACGCCTGGGGCGCGTCCGCCTTCAGCGAAACCGTGTACCCATCGGCGGACAGTTCGAGCGGCAACTCGGCGCCGGCCTCGTGACGCAGCGTCGCCCGACGCAGCTTTTTCGTGGCCGTGGCCAACAGCTCGACGCGGGTCCCGCGCAACGCGTGGATGCTCTCGGCGCTCTCCTCGGCCGGCAACCCGGTGTACTCGGGCGCGTGCAGCGTCACTTGCACCGATTCAAGTTTCGGCGCTTCGAGCACTTCCAGGCGGATCCAATCCATCGACGAGTCGTCGCCGCCTTCGGCGCGATACCAGAACGGTCGCGTCACGCTTTCCTTCCGCGCAACCATCGCCCCGTTGACCCAACGCATCGGCTCGGATTCCACCTCTTCGCTCGACCCGTCGGTCTCGTAGCGATAATAGATCCGCACGTCGTCCGGCACGCGATGCGCGGCATCTCGCGCCAGCTCGACTTCAAAGTTTTGCCCCGCGGCCAGCCGGGTCGGCGTCGAACGGAACTCGACGCGATAAAACCTCGGCCACGCGTCGTCCCCCAGCGGGCGCGCCAGACGCACAAGCGCCATCCGCGCACTCGTGGGCGACGCGGCCGCAAAAGCCCCGGCGAGCAACACCACCAGACCGGCCAACGCCAGTGCCCGCCGCGTCGGACCGGCCTGGAACACTTGCGAGACATCCAGCCGCTCGACCTCGGAGCCGGTCTGGATGATGACCGCCCGGCGCAGTGCCGCGCTTCCGGCCTGTGGGTCGATCTCCGACTGCTTGAGAAACTGAATCGAGCTGGCCAGCCGATCGGCAAGGCCCGGAAATCGCCGCTCGATACGCTGCGCGATCTGAACGTCTCCCAGCCGGGTCCACCCAAGCCCCTGGTACCAGAACCGGCGGCAGGCCCAGCCAAAGACCGCCACGACCGCCAGCGAGCACATCAGCCGAATACCGTGATCCTGAAAGCGGATCAAATAGTCGGCCAATCCGAGCACCAGCGCGGCGGCACCCACCGCCGCGATGGTCCAGCCGGCGGCATACAGCGCCAACAGCCGCCTTGCCCGGTGGCGCACCTGGCCAATCTTCCGTTCCAGCGGATGTGCCATACGAATTAATTCTCGGTCTGGCCGGGCCGCAACTCCGCGGTAATTATAACATTCCCTTGCGTTTACGCAGAATCCATTCCGAAACAATCAGCCCCAGAAACGCCGTCAGCAGCCACCAACGGTTCCAAAGCACTTCCGGCGGAAGCGTTTCGATGGGCACCTGGTGTCCCCGTGGCAAGGCGGCCGGCAAGCGGTCCACGTCGCCGATGCGGTAGAACCGCCCGCGGGTTTCGTCGGATGCTTGCTTCAATTCGACAGCATCCATCTGAATGCGTTCCAATTCGCCGGGCGGCGCCACGACGAGAAAATCGGCGCTGGCGGCCTGGCCTTCGAGCGTGGGCGCAGCGACCCAGGCGTGATACTTGCCGTCCATCGAGTCGCCGAACGTGGCCTCGAAGATTCCGCGGTTCGTCGCGTTGCGCAGCAGTTTGACGCGCTGATTCTTCTGCCCGTCGCGCTCGAGCACGACCGTCACTCCGTCGTCGGCCACCGGCGCTTGGCGCTCGTCGATAAAGCGAACTCGCAGCCGCACGGGCTCTCCGCGCCGGTATTCGCGCCGGTCGGCGGCGAGCTCGACGGCGCTATCCTTTCCCAGCAGCTTGGAGCGGCTCAAATGCCGCACGGCCTGCACCCAATAGCGGGCAAAAAACACGTCGCCCACCTGGTAGCGCCAGCGCCAGGTGTCGTCGGTCGCATGGAACAATACCTTGCCGGCCCCGACATATTGCATGACGATCACGCCGAGCGGGCGGCCGTCGGCCGCCAGCCGCGTCGGATGCTCGGCCAACACGCGCGCCGCCGGTTTCACCTGCCCGACCTCGAGCAGCCAGTACAAGGGCGGCAGGTCCTGCCAGATGCGCGCGGTTTCGGACGCGTTGTCGCCCAACTGCATCTGCGGGCTCGTGATTCCCAAGTCGGTCGGCCGCGCGACAAAACCATGGTCCAGCGGCTGGTCCGGATTGGGAACCGAGGCCGACTCCAAATCGATGGGCAGCAGCGGTTCGATCGGGGTGCCGCGGTACGCCAGCGGCATGAAGCGGGGGCCCGCAATGAACGCCACCCCCCCGCCCTTCTTCTCCACGAAATCGTTGAGATTCTCCAGCACGCTCGTGCTCAGATACGACGGATTGACGTCGCCGAACACGACGACGTCGAAGGCAAACAGCTCTTCGCGCCGCACCGGAAAAACTCCCAGCGCCGTCTCGTCCGACTGCGTGTACTCCAGGTCGGCGTCCTGCAGCACGGTCCTTAATTGAATCGTGCTGTCGCGCGCGAGCATTTGCTTCAAGTAGCGAAACTCGAAGCTCGGATAGCCCTGCACGAGCAGCACCTTGATTTGCTCCTTGCGCACGCTGACCAGCCGCTTTTGGCTGTTGTTGTCGGGCTGAGCTTCCTCGGCGAGATGCTCGACTTCGACGACGTATTCGAAGTCGCCCACTTGGGTGGGACGATACGGCAGGTGCAGCCGCTGGGGCTTGCCGTCGGGGTCGATCGTCGCCTTCATCCGGGCCAGCACCACCGAATCGTCCTTCTCGCGCAACACGACTTCCACCGTTTTTCCCGCCAGTCCGTGGCCCGTGAGTTTGCATTCGAAATTGACGACGTCGTCGACAAACACGACTTCGTCGACCAGCAAGTCGGCCAGCTCCAGATCGCGCAGCGGCTGTTCGCTTCCCAAGCCGACGGTATACAGCGGAACACCCTTGCGGCGTGCGTAGCGGGCCGCGTCCGAAAGGCTTTCGCCGTCGGTGTTCACCCCGTCGCTCAATAGAATGATCGCGGCCGGCGGCGAGCCGCGCAAATCGCTCAAAACGTGGCGCAGCCCCGCGCCCAATCGCGTGCTCTCGCCCCGCGGCTGCAATTCGCGCACGGCGCTGCGCATATCGGAAAGCGATCCCTCCTCGACCCGCGCGGCGCCGGAGATGAAGTACAGCTTGAGCCGGTAGTCCCGCTCGACCGCCCCCAGCAGATTCGTGCCCTTGTCCAGCAGCACCGTCTTGGCCAGGTTGAGTCGATCCGGCAGCTCGAGGCCGGCCGACTCGATGCGCCGCGCGACAATGGCCTGGAGCTTCTTTTCGTCGTAGCGGTCGACGGTGCCCATGCTGGCCGAATCGTCGACCAGGATGGCCACCGTGGGCAGACCCGTGCGGCGCAGCGAGAGCGTAAACTCGGCGATCATGAACACGACGATGGCCACCAGCGCCAGCCGCAGCGCGACCAGCAGGCCGCGCATCGCCCGAGAAGCGGCCGTGCCCTCGCGCGCGTAGAAGTACACCACCCAGCCGACCGCAACGATCGCGAACACGAGCGTCGCCCACGGCGCCCAGCTCCACGTATTTTCCAGGCTCCAAATGGTGCCTTCGCCGGGGCTGGCGGCTTCGACGCCGAGCCATCGCGCAAGCCACTGGGGCAGGGTCCCGCTCATCGTGTGGTCCATCCAAACCGCCAGGCCAAGAACGTTTCCGCAAACAACAATCCCAGCAGGCAGTACAGCAGGTTCCTGTGCAGCCCGCTGCGCTGGTGAATGCTGGGTGAATCGATATCGTCCAGGTTGGTTCGCCCGTGGGCGGCGAATTGCTTGGGAAGCTCGTCCGGGGCGATTTTCGCGAGGTCGCTTTCGGCCGTGTTGACGTTGACGGCGAACGCTTCATTGCGATCGATCGGCGCGCCCAGCTCAACCTGGTAGACGCCGCTTTCGAGCGTGTCGGAATACGACCACCGGCTGGCTTGCGCGTCGAGCGTCATCCGCACCTCGTCCCGCGCGCCGCCCGGGTTCGTAACCACCACCGCGGCGCGCGAGGGCAGCGCCACGAGCGACTCGCCCAGCGCCTGGCCGACTTCGACGTTGTGTTCCGACATCTGCCCGCGCACGGCCAAGGCCACGAGCTGGTGTACCAGCGGCACGAAGCTGGGCCAGACCGGCAGCGTGGTCCACGGCTTTTTCGTCACCGGGTCGATCGACGACAGCGAGCACTCCGTGGCCACCAGGATCGACCGGCCCTGGTGAATCGTCTCCTCCACAATCGCCGCATCGCCGCCTTCGAAAGCCAGCGCGATTCGGGCCTTCGATTCGGGGTCGACGGCCAGGCGAAAGTACTGGTAAACCGGCGTCGACAACAGACCGGACTGCTCGCGGCCCTGGAATACCTTGACCAGCGGATGCCGGTAGTCGAGCGGATCGAAATGATACTGGGATTCACTGACCCGCTCGCCCAGCCGGGCCGGAAGAATGCGCGTGCCTTGCTCGCCGGTCAGCTCGCGATTGTAGCGGTCGCTCAAGACCTGGTCGCCCAGGAAGAAGATCAGCCCGCCGCCGCGCTTGAGCACGCTTTCGAGCAACCGCGCCTCGCTCGAGGTGAACTGCGCCACGTTGCACAGAAAGATGCAATCGTACTGAGTCAGGTCGCGTTCCACGAGCGCGCTTTCCGCGATCACTTCGGGCCTCAACATTCCCGGCACGCTCGTATTGCCCGATTCGGGATCGAGCGCCAACGCCAGGTAATCGGTGGCGCCCGTCATCGGGCCCGAGCCGGGTTTGCCGTTGACGCACAACACGCGGACGTGATCTTTGACCGGCACTGACAGCCAGCGATGGTTGTCGATGTCCAAGAGATCGGCGCCAAGCCGTACTTCGACGACGTGATCTCCGGGAGCGTCGAAGCGGTGCGCAAAGGTCAGCGGAGATTCCTCGCCGGGCGCCACGTCAACGTACGACTCCTTGATCCGCCGGCCGTCGACGTGCAGCTCGACCAACTGGTGATTCCTGGGCTGGGTGCCGAAATTGTGTACCTGCGCCGCAAACGCCACTTCGCGGGCCGTCGTCACGAAGGGCTCATTGGCGGCGACCGCCGTGACCGCCAGGTTTTCGCCGGTCGTTTGTCCCAAGTCGATCACCACCAGCGACGCCTGCCGCGACAGTCGCTCGACGCGGTTGCGATAATCGGTTGCCAGGTCGTCGTTCAACTCAGGCACCCAGGTGTTTCGGCCCAGGTCGGTGAGAAAGTAGACCTCCGTGCGCGGCAGTCCCGCCGAATCGGCGCTTTGGCAGGTGCGTTCGACGAGCGCGAGCGTGGCGGGCAGATCGGCCCCGCCGTGGGGCAGCTTGAGGTTTTCGATTTCCTCCAGAAAGTCGCCGGGTTCCACGGCCGGCGTGCCGACGATCACCGCCGGCGGCGACGCCATGAGCACCAGCGTAAACGCGTCGCCCTGAGAGCTCTCGTCGACGATCTGCGTGGCCAACTGCTTGGCCCGCTCGAAGCGGCTCTTGTCGGTCGGCTTGTAGCCCATCGAGTACGAGCCGTCGATGACCAGCACCTTGAGCGTGCGCTGTCCCGGACTGAAGGGCAGCCCGGCCTGCTCGAGATACGGCTGTGCTACGGCGAGCACCAAGAGCACGATGATCAGCGTGCGCACGGCCAGCAGCAACAGTTGCTCGATGCGCATGCGGCGCGAGTTCTTGCGCATCGCCGCCAGCAGGTATTCGATGGCCGCCCACGAGACTTCGCGATAACGCCTCTTGTTCCAAAGGTGAATCAATATCGGCGCGGCCGCGGCCGCCAGCCATCCCAGCACCAGGATGTTGCCGAAGCCGAACGCGAGGAGCGAACCGTCGTGAACCATGAGGGCGCCTAAGCGATGCGGGTCATGCGGGAGGCCAGGTAACTCGAAAGCGCGATTTCCAGCGATTGATCGGTCCGCATCAACACGTAATCGATGTGCTGCGAGCGGCACCCCTTGCGCACCTCCTGCAGAAACCGGCCGATCTCGTCCAGATACGCTTTCCGCAAGGCGCGCGGATCGGTCAACACGTCGGGCAGTTGTTCCAGCCCGCGAAACAACGTCGTTTGCCGAAACGGGAAATCGAGCTCGGCCCCGTCGAGGACGTGAAACACGATGACGTCATAGCGGCGGTGCCTGAAATGTTTCAGCCCGGCCATCATCGAGGGCACGTCGTCGAACAGGTCGCTCAAGATCAGCACCAGCCCGCGGCGTTTGAGCCGCTCCGCCAGATCGTGGAAAATGGGCCCGGTGCGCGTCTTTCGCTCGGGCTCGCAATTCTCCATGACGTGCAGCAACTGTTTGAGGTGCGAAGGGTTGCTGCTGGGTCGAATCAAAGAGCGGATCTCGTTGTCGAACGTCGCCAGCCCGACGCTGTCTTGCTGCTGCAGGATCAGATACGAAATCGCGGCGGCCGCGCACTGGGCATATTCGAGTTTCGACAGCGCCGCCGCCTCGCTCCGGTATCGCATGCTCTCGCTGGTGTCTAGCAGCAGGTAGGTGACGAGGTTCGTCTCCTCCTCGTATTGCTTGAGGTAAAACTTGTCCGTTTTGCCGAACACCTTCCAATCGACGTAGCGCAGGTCGTCGCCGGGGCTGTATTCGCGGTGCTCGGCAAACTCGATCGAGAAGCCGTGGTAGGGACTGCGATGCACGCCGGAGACGTAGCCTTCGACGATCGAGCGCGCCCTCAGTTCCAGCCCCTGGAGCTTAGACAGCGTCTGCGGATCTAAATACTTCGGGTTGCCGTCCACGGCCACTAGCCTCGGATTCGTCGACGGGAATCGTTTCGATCAATTGGCGAATAATGTCGTCCGGCTTGACGCCTTCGGCCTCGGCGTTGAAGTTGGTCAGGATGCGGTGGCGGAGCACCGGAAACGCCACCGCGCGAATGTCCTCGCTGCTCACGTAATAACGGCCGTGCAAAACGGCCCGCGCCTTCGCGCCCAACACCAGATACTGGCTGGCCCGCGGACCGGCGCCCCAACTGACGTAGTCGGCAATGAAGTCGGGAACCGCCCCTTTTTCCTTGCGGGTCAGTCGCGTGAACTGCAAGGCGTATCGCGTAATGTGATCGGCCACGGGCACGCGGCGCACGATATGACCAAGCGCCAGGATCTCCTCGGCGTTGAGCGTCGGGGTGATCTTGAATTCCACGTCGGTCGTGGTGCGCTTGACAATCTGAAACTCTTCCTCCTCGTCGGGATAGTCGACGAAGATGTTGAACATGAAGCGATCCAATTGGGCCTCGGGCAGCGGATAGGTCCCTTCCTGTTCGATCGGATTTTGCGTGGCCAGCACGAAAAACGGCTCTTCCAGCGGATGCCGCCGGCCGCCCACGGTGATCTGGTGCTCCTGCATCGCCTCCAACAGCGCGGCCTGCGTCTTGGGCGGCGTGCGGTTGATCTCGTCGGCCAGGATCACGTTGGCGAAAATCGGACCGCGAAGAAAGCGAAACTCCCGCGTTCCAGTGGCCTTATCTTCCTGGATGACTTCGGTGCCGGTTATGTCCGCGGGCATCAGGTCGGGCGTAAATTGAATACGGCTGAACTCCAGCGACAGCGCATCGGCCAGCGTGCGGATCATCAGGGTCTTCGCCAACCCCGGCACCCCCACCAGCAAACAATGACCCCGCGCGAACATGGCGATCAGCAGCTCCTCGATGACTTGCTGCTGTCCTACGATCGCTTTGCCCAATTCGCCCGTGATGCGCCTGAAAGCCTCGTTAAGCCGCTGGACCCGCTGGAGATCGTCGTCTTCGAGCATGAGATGTTCCGATGCTGTAAAAGGTTCCCAATGCGGCCGCGCGCGACGTGTCGTCCGTCGCGCGGCCGCGCGGCAATCATTCGGGCCGCCTGGAGTCTGCTTTCGCCGTGCCGTCGGCGGAAGATGCGTCGGAGTTTCGGCTGGCCACGCTCTCGGCAGCCGTCTTTGGCGCTTGGCCCTGCTGGTGGAACGCGATCAATTTGTCGGGCGTGGCAATCAACAGCAGTCCGCCGGCCGCCACCAGATTGCCGCCGACCGCCTGACGCTCCGAAAGAAGAATCGGCGGATGCGGCTTCGAACCGCGGTCCGAGGGATCCTGATCGAACACGTACAGCTCTGGGTTGGTTGGCCAGACGACCTGGTCGCCCATCAGGATCCCGCGGCCATGACCCAGCGGAGTCGTGTCGGGCCAGCGCTTCCGAACTTTGCCCCTTTCGACGTCGATCCACCACAAGCTATCGCCGCTGGCCAGCAGGTTGCCCGCTCCCACCCCCAGCAGGTGGACCACATCTTCCGGCAGCGGGCTGTCCCAGACGAGCTCGCCGCTGCCCGCGTCAAGCGCGAAAATCGACTCGCAGTCGGCCGGCGCCACCAGCAACTTGCCGCGATCGTAAATGCAGGGATTCAGATCGCGATAGAAATGAGCGGTGCGTTTGTCCCGGCCGTCCGGGGCGGCCTTTTCGGCGCGGGGATAGAGCGTGGCCCATTGCAAACGGCCGTCGCGGGCCGAGATGGCGGCCACGACGCCCAGGTTCGTGTTGTAGTAGAGCGTTCCCTGGTCGAACGTGAGCAGATTGTGCGTGATTTCGGCGACCTGACCGCCGCCGGGCGTCTCGGCCGAACAGACCATCGTGCGCCATCGCCGCCGACCGGTCTCGACGTCGAAGCAGGCGACGTAGGCTTGCGGCCGCACGTCGCTTTTGCGCATGGCCACGTACAAATCCGATCCATCGACGACCGGCGCGCCTTCGAACGCCCATTTATCGTCGTCGGGTAGCATTCGTCCGTCGGGCTTCCAGACCATCCGTCCCTGCGCCGATAGATCGAGGCACACCAGGTAGCCGCCCGAGCGGCTCTCGTACGATTCCAGCGAATGACTCGTGACCTGCGAACCCATTCGGGCGAACAATTTGCCGTCGTGCGCGGTCATGTTGAACCGCGGGACGCCCAGTCCTCGATGCCCGCGGTTCGTGCCAAGCCGCGCGTTTTCGTCGGCGTAAATCTCTCCCTTGGGTCGCTCCGGATTCCCGGGCCACGCCGGCGCGCCGGACTTCAGGTCAAACGCGAAAATCTGGCTCTCGTTGTTCACCACGATCAGATCGCCGACGACCAGCGGGTGATAGCTCATCAGCCGCTGGGAGTCTTCGCCGATGCGGCGCAGGCTGTAGGCCCGCGTGTTGGCCGAATCGGCCGACAGCGCTTCTCCCAGGGAGATCGGTTCCCATGCCAGCGGCCCCAAGTCGAGCTTGTGCGCGGCGATCTTGCTGCGTGCATAGTTTCCTCCAAACGTGGTCCAATCATCGGTCGGTTCGGCTTGCGGCCAACTCCCCGCGGCATGGGCCAATGACGCCAGCGTCTGGCCCAAGTTCACCGTGCGGCCGGCGAATCGGCCCGTCGCGCCCGGGTGCAGCTCGTTGAACGCTTCGATTTCCTCCCCGGCGCGCACCAGCGACCCTTCCATGATCGAAACCAGGATCAGCCGCGCGCGAATGTCGGCCCGCGCAAGCGTCGTGCCCGGATAGGACAATCGCGTGAACGGCAAGCGGCAGCTTTTCCAGAAATTCACCAACGCGGCCGACGCGTCATCCGGCAGAATCCCGGATCCGCGCATCTCGTAGTACGGTTCCGGCGCGCCTTCGTTCAGTACGTACCATTTATCCAGCAGCGCGGCCACGTCGGCCTGCGCGTCGGCCCGCTTGCGGGCAGCCGCGAAGATCGGCTGCGGAACGCGGCCGGGCGGAACCTCGATCAACAGTTCCCAAGAGCGCCGGGCGGCGCTGTAATGCCCCTGCTCCAATTCGATCTCTCCCAGGACCCACAGCGCATCGTCGCCCCACGAGCTGCAAAACATCTTGTCGACGACTTCTGCCAGCCGCTTCGCGTCGCGCTTGGCCAGGCCCTCGTCATACCAGGTTTGCGCCAGCGGATCGACGCGCTGGCGGTACAGGGCCAAGGCCTCGCCGGGCAGCGACGCGATCTGCACGTGGCAAAAATCGGCCAGATTGACGTAACGGCGCCCAGTGATGGCGATCATCTTGGTGCCGTCGCTTTCCATCACCCGGCGCAGCGATTCGACCGCCTCGTCCCATTGCCCGTCGGAGACGTAAGCCTTGACCCGCTCCAGATGCGTGCGCACCGAGCTGTCGGCTTCGTCGAGGGTGACCGAGCCGGAGAGTTCAAACGGCCCGGGCGAGAACTGGGCCGCAGCCGACGACGCAGCCACCAGCGGCACGGCGACCCCCAGAAGCCACGCTGCCGCGATAGCTCGGCAGTACCGGATCATGCACCTCGTCCTTCGCGCGTGCGGCTGCCGGGCGATTGACCATTGCCGGAGGCCCCGGCATGGGGCGTTAGGGGGGAAAAACGCCGATAACGCTCGCTTGCGGCGACATTACAAGCCCCAGCAATTATAGAAGGAAGGTCGAATGGCGGAAAGAACGAAATCGGGCCGGACAGGGCCGCGGCACGGACCGATGCCAGCACCGCCGCGAAAACCGTCGCCGTGTCAAGCCGAAATCAAGCGCCCGCGTGGAATTCTACCGGGCGTAGCCTGCGAGAATGCGACCGATTCCGAAACAGCACACCGACGCCACAAGCATCGCGAGCATCTGTCCCAGACTAATCGCCTCGGTGAGCTGCATGATGATGCTCAAGGGAGGGGCCCCGAGCCCGACGACCTCGAGCAGCCGGCCGATTTTGCGCACTGGCGAAACCGAACTGAACCTGGTTGTTAACCTCGTGGACCGATCGCCTATCATAACGCACGGCGGGCGTTGGGGACCATTCCCATCTGGTTCTTTCGCTATGCGCGCAGCCTGTGGCTGGGGTTTGATCACTACTGGGACCCGACCGAAAGCGAATCGGCCGACGGCGACTCGTCCGTCTAGTCGCCTTGACTCTCCGACTGCTCGCGCGCCTGCTCGGCTTCGGCGTGCCGGCGCTGTTCGCGCTTCACCGCCCGATACGCCAACCCGGCGAACGTGCCGACGATCGCAAACGGCATCGACATCATGAACAGAATGCTGTAGTAGATGCCGCGCGCCAGATCGCCCTGCGACGCGTCGTCACGGAGCGCCTGTTGGCAACTCGGACACGCCGAGGCCACCGAGGCCGCACCCAAAACGACCGCCAGGCAAACCGCCGGCACAAGAGCACGCCAGATCAGAGACCGTGTATTCATGACGTTCTTCCCTCGTCACCCCCTACGACCGTTTCCACGATGGCCGTGGCGGTGGGCGACTCGTTGATTATAGGTTCTTCGCCTGGGTGTGGATAGAGCTGGTAAAGCATCACGTAAATCACCACGCCCGTGACCGATACATAAAGCCATATCGGAAACGTCCAGCGGGCAAGTTGACGGTGTTTTTTTCTGCGGTCGGCCAGTCCGAGGTAAATCGTGATGCTGGCCAGAAAGGGCACCGTCGCGGCCAGCGCGACGTGGCTCGTCAGGATCGCCAGGTAAACGGTGCGCACCGCCGCCGGACCCGTGAATGCGACGTGCAGCTTGTGATAGTGGTAAATCAGATAGCAGACCAGAAACGCAGTCGAGACCGCGAACGCCGCAAGCATCACAACCTTGTGGGCCCGCTCGCGTCGCGTCTTGATGAGCGTCCAGCCGCACACCAGCAAGACGGTGGCCAGCGCGTTGAGCGTGGCGTTGACGGCCGGCAATTGTTCGACCGTAAAGTTCACCAGAGTGACCCCGGGGGTATCAACTCGTCGATGGAATCGGCGCGGTGGCTCGGCCCTGCTGGCGCGTCGCTGGCCGCCGCGTCTCCTGAGGGCTCACGATCGACGTCGCCTTCGTCCGGCTGCTCGGCCTCCACGATGGCCAGCAGTCGCTTGAGCATTTCGACCTGGTCCGGCTCCGTCAGCCGGAACCGGCCGCGAACCTGTCCTTTGCGGTCGACGACGCACGCCCGATCGGTGTGGTCTTTCTCGACGACCGATATCTTGAACGAGTCCTGGCCGATGCTCTGAATCTTCTTCATGTCGCCGGTCAGGAAGGTCCACCGCTTTGGATCGGCCTTGAAATGCTCGGCATATCGGGCCAAGGCCTGGGGCGTGTCGTTGGCCGGATCGCAGGTAATGCTGACGAAGCGCGTTTCACTGTCCGGGTTGGTTTGCTGAAATTCCGACAAGGCCTGATTCATTCGCCAACAGACGGCGGGGCAATTCGCGAAAAAGAAGCTGGCCACCCACACCTTGCCGCGCAGGCTCCCAGAGTCGAATTCGCGGCCGTTCTGATCGGTCAGCACAAAATCCGCGACGGGTCCGGCGGGCATGGCCGCAGGCGCCCTAGCGCTGCGCGTCGATCGCGTGAACGAAGGCACGTTTCCGCTCCCGGCCTGCGCTTGCGAATTCGTTCGGCGCCAAGCGACGAACGATGCGTAGACGGCGGCGAGCAAGCAGACCAGCAATAGCCAGTATTTTACGGCCGAAGAGTTCATAACCGATCTCCCGCGCAAAGGGCGATTTTTCGGGCCGGGACAAAACGGCCCCTTAGCGCGCCTTGTCCCCCGCTGCCGGACCTTCCGCGTCTTGCTGCTCGTGCGAACCGCCGTGGTGGAGAACCGGCTTTGGCGCCTTGGATCGCGGCTCGGCCATGTGCAGACGGCGCTCTTCCGACAGCCAGTGCCCGCGCATCCCGATGTCGGGCACCAGCGCCAGCAGCAAAAACAGCGACATGAAGGCGGCCGGAATCGTCAACACGTATTTCCAGTTGGCCTCGTATTTCACGTGCATGAAGAACAGAATCACCAACAGCGCCTTCGTGCACGAGACCGCCATCATGAACGACCGGCCGATGTTCGGCTGCTCATGAAAGGGCCAATACGACGAGTACGTAAAAAACGACATCGTAGTCAAGATGCACAGCGCGATGAAGACGTAGATGTACTTCGCGATGCCGACGTGGTCGTCGTGGCCGCCGCCGGGATCGTGTTCGTGACCGTGCTCGGACATCAATTTCACTCTCCGCGTGCCGGCGTGCCGGCTCGTTCCAAAGAACTTCAGAACAGATACAACAACGGGAACAAGAAGATCCACACCAGGTCGACAAAGTGCCAGTACAGCCCGATATTCTCGACGAGCCCGGCCGCCATGACGCCCAGCGTCATGGGAATCATGATGACGAACACGATCAATCCCAGCAGCACGTGGAGAGCGTGAAATCCGGTGAGCAGAAAATAGGTGCTGGCCCACATGTTGCCGCCCGGAATCACGACGGGCAGCTTGAGCCATTCGTGCTCGTCGTTGAGCCCCTCGTGTTGGGCGCCGTTTGAGTCCCCCCCGTGATCGACCAGTTTCGCCAGCGCCGCGCGCGCCCGCGCGGCGTCCGGATCGGTGGCCTGGGTTTCGATCTCGTTGTGGAACATGATGAGGCTAGCCATTTCGTCGAGGGCCGCGCGCGCCCCGGCGGCGTTCGGATCGGTGGCGGCCTTGATTTCCACGTCTTTCTCGTAAATGACCAGATTGTCGACCAGCTCCTGTTTCTCGAAAAGCTCGACGGCCGCGGGGTCTTTTTCGATCGCTGGCGGCGTTTTGGCCAGGCGTTCCTTGATCGCGGTCGCTTCGCCGTCGAGTTGCGACTTCAGCGATTCCAGCCGCGTGCGCACCGCGGCGGCGTAATTCAAATCGGCCTTTTCATAGATGCGGCTGTGCGGACGCCAGGGATAAATGCCGTGTGAAAACTTGGCGTTGTATTCGTAGGCCTTGACGCCCAGAAACACGCCGCCCAAAACCAGCGTGGCCAGCAGCCAACCCTTGGCCGAGGCCGTTTTGCCGGCCTTGGCCGCTTCGAGCGACAAGACCACCGTAACGCTGGAGCAGATCAGCACGAACGTATTGAACGCCCCGATCGGTTCGCTCAGGTGCACTTCGTGCGGCACCGGCCAGGTCGAAGCTCCGAAGCGCAGCACGATGTACGTGCCGATCAGGCCGGCGAAAAACATGATCTCGGTCGACAGGAACAACCAGACGATCAGTTTGCCGTTCGGAATCGGCAATCCCGGATGATATTCGAGCGCCACGGCGGCGCCGCCATGGTCGTGTCCCGCATGTTCCGCCGCCGAGTGCGCTCGGGCATGGGTCGGTGGTTCGGCCATCATTCGCTTTACAAGCCTTTCTTCAACACCAGGAAACAGTTTCTACGTCACGCCAACGGGCCCAGCGCCAACAGGCCCATCATGGCCGGCAAGTACACGAGCGACGCCGCGAGCAGCCGCCGGGCCGCCGGCTCGCTCTTTTGAACGAAGAAACACGCGGCGCAGAGCAACTGCCCCAGCCCCAACGCCAGTGCCCAGCCCACCAGCAACACTCCGGCCGGCTGCGACAAGCAAGGAACCAAACTCACCGGCACCAGCACCAGCGCGGCCATCGCCGCCTGCGCGCCCACGCGATTTCCGCTGGGGTCGACCGTGCTGAGCATCTTCAATCCGGCGTTTGAATAGTCGCGCCGATAGATCCACGCAATCGCCATGAAGTGCGGAAACTGCCAGAGGAAGACGATCAAAAACAACGCCCAGGCCCGCAAATCCAAAGGCGCGCCAACGGCCGACCAGCCGATCAGCACCGGCAAAGCGCCGGCCACCGCGCCGACGGCCGTGTTCGCCGCGGTGCGCCGCTTCAGCGGCGTATAGACCCACACGTAGATCGTCCACGTCAAAAGCCCCAGTGCCGCAGTCGGCAGCCCGACGCTCGCCGCCAGACAAACCGTGCCCGCTACGATCGAAAGCACGCCAAAGGCGATCACTTGCCGGCCCGTCAGCCGGCCTGCCGGCAGTGGGCGATCGGCCGTTCGGGCCATTCGGGCGTCGGTGTCGCGCTCGAGCCACTGGTTCAGCGCGCTGGCGCTACTGGCCACCAGCGCCGTGCCCAGAAGCGTGTTGAAGAGCAGCCAGCCGCCGGGCGGACCCCAATCCGCCACAAACGCAGCCACGGCAACCGTGACCAACACCAAAGCGGCAATCTTCGGCTTGGTCAGCTCGACGAAATCGGCCACGCGGGCCGAATCGCGCGAGCGGCGGTCGATCACAACGGTTGTCATGCTCATCGGGCGGCCTCCACGAGCAGCGCCCGCCCATCTTCGCAGCGCGAGCGGCGCGACGCCAATCGCCCCGCACGCATCGCCACGAGCAGGCTCGTCGCCAAGACGAGCGAGCCGGTGGCCACGTGCGCGGTGGTGATCCAGGCCTGCGTGGGACCCTCGGCCGCCGGCACGTATCGGGCCGCGAAATCGAAGCTCGACATCCATGCCGGCCAGCCATACTTCGTCACCCACGTCGCCGCGCCCAGGCCGAGCTCGGCGAGAATCATGACCAGCAATCCGGCCGCGGGCCGCACCAGCCAGCTCTCTTTGCGGCACGAGTGCCACGTGCTGCCGGCAAGCGCGAAAATGTGCACCACGAGCGCGGCGGCCACGGCCAAATGAAAAAACAGCACCATCCGGAAGTCGCCGGGCCGGAAACCCGCCGGCAAGTGCCGCAATTGCGATCCCAGGACCAATTGGCCGAAGGCCAGCACGGTCGTCAGCAGGGCCAGCCGTTCGATCGCCGTCACCGCGGGACCGCCGCGGAGTTCGGCCTGTTGCCAGCGCCGCGACGTGACCGCGGCCAGCGCCACGGTGAAGGCGAAGAATGCCGGCCCCACGCAACCGTGAATCTGGGCCAGTTGCACTTCATTGACAATCACGCGCAGCCCGCCCAACGCGCCCTGAAGCACCACGCCCGCCAAAGCGGCCACACCCAGCCAGCGCAGCATCGGCCGGCGCTGGCACCACCACGTCGCAAGCAGAAAGCCGATCGTGACGAGGCCGACCAAAGTGCCGAACAGCCGATGGCCGTGCTCGATGAACAATTTCCACGGTCCGAAAATCCACGTCTGCCAGGGATAGAGGAACAGGTTGTAGCCGTACGTATTGGGCCAATCGGGCACGGCCATGCCGGCCCCGTAGGTCGTCACCAGGCCGCCGATCCAAATCAGCGGGAACGTGGCGCAGACCAGCGCCACGGCCCAGCGATGGGGCCAAGGGCTTTCAATTTGGTGCGGCGCGGCGTTCACGAGTGTGTCAGGGCCCTGATTTTTTCGTTGCGATCGAGCGAACTAGTGGGCCGGAGGCGGCGGCGGCTTGTCACCTTCCGCTTTCTCTTCCTCCGGAGGCGGCTCGTTCTGCGGATAGTAGTCGGTGTCGACTTCGGGCGACGCGTATTCATACGGACCGCGGTAAACGATCGGTTGGAAATCGAAATTGCCGTGACCCGGCGGACTGGGCGCTTGCCATTCCAGCCCGTTGGCGTGCCACGGATTGCGGCCGGCCCGCGGCCCGAAAAACATGCTCAAAATAAAGTTCGCCGCGAAGACCACTTGCGTGGTGACCATTGCGATCGCGCACCAGGTGATGAACTCGTTGAGCGGCTGCAAATGATGAAACGTCTGGTAGTGGTACGGGTCGGCCAGGCGCCGCGGAAATCCGACCACGCCCAGGATGTGCATCGGGAAGAACGTGAAATTGAGAAACAAGAAGGTGAAGAAAAAGTGGATCTTGCCGGCCGTTTCGTTCATCATCCGGCCGAACATCTTGGGAAACCAGAAGTAAATCGCGCCGAACACGCCCATGGCCGTGCCCGAGAACAGCACGTAATGAAAATGGGCCACGATGAAGTACGTGTCGTGAATGAAAATGTCGACCGGCGTGGCGGCCATGAACACGCCCGAGAGTCCGCCGATGATGAACATCGACACGAACGACAGCGCAAACAGCATGGCCGTGGTGAAGCGGATGTTGCCGCCCCACACGGTGCCCAGCCAATTGAACGTCTTGATGGCGCTGGGTAGCGCGATCAACATCGTGGACACCATGAACGTCATCCCCAAGGCGGGATTCATGCCCGACACGAACATGTGGTGGCCCCAGACGATGAAACCCAGCCCGGCGATGCCCGCGATCGAATAGACCATCGGCTTGTAGCCGAAGAGCGGCTTGCGCGAGAAGCAGGCGATGATGTCGGAAACCATTCCCATCGCCGGCAGGATCATGATGTACACGGCGGGATGGGAATAGAACCAGAACAGGTGCTGCCACAACAGCGGCTGCCCGCCGCCGGAGGCCAAGGGCGCGTTGTTGGCCGTCCACCCTTCGGGAATGAAAAAGCCCGTCCCCACGATGCGATCCAGCAATTGCATGAAACCGGCAGCCGTCAGCACCGGCAGCGCGAAGGCCTGCAAAATGGCGGTGATGAACATGGCCCAAATCGTCATCGGCAAGCGGAACATCGTCATGCCGGGAGCGCGCATCTGGATGATGGTCGTCATGTAGTTGATCGAACCCATCATGGAGGCGACACCGACGAACGTCAGACCGATCAGCCACAACGTCTGGCCGCTCCAGGCGGTCAGCGCCAGCGGCGGATACGACGTCCAGCCGGCGCTGCCCGCGCCTCCTTCGACGAAGAAACTGGACCCCATGGCGATAAAGGCCGGCCACATGAACCAGTAGCTCATCATGTTGAGCGTGGGAAACGCCATGTCCTCGGCGCCGATCATCAACGGAATCAAAAAGTTGCCGAACGCGCCGGCCAGGATCGGGATAATCACGAAAAAAATCATGATCGTGGCGTGCATCGTGAACAGCACCGTGTAGAACTCGGGCGAAATCTGGCCCCCCTCGCCGGCAAACAGCATCTTGCCGATGATCGGCATTTCGGACCACGGCCAGGCAACCTGCCAGCGGATGCCCAAGGCCAACAGCCCGCCGATCAAAAACCAGATCAGCGTCGAAAATAAAAACTGCATGCCGATGATCTTGTGGTCGCGCGAGAACACATACGTGCCCAGAAAGCTGCGCGCGTGCGCGGCGTGATGGGCATCATCGTGCGCGTGGGAACCAACCGTCGTGGCGCTCATTCACTATCCCCTTCTGGCACAGGCTGCAAGCCGTGCGTGGCGGATTGCTCGCGGTATTTGTCGACGAGCCACTTGTCGAACGCTGCGCGCGATTCGATGGTCAAGCGGCCTTTCATCTTGTAATGGCCCCAGCCGCACAGTTCGGCGCAGACGATGTCGAAGGTGCCCGTTTCCATCGTCCGGAACCAAACCGGTATTTTCATTCCCGGCACGGCGTCCTGTTTGACGCGCATGTTCGGCAGGAAAAAGCTGTGCAGCACGTCGGCACTCTTCAGGTTGATGAGGATCTCTTCGTTGACCGGAATGTGCATTTCGTTGACCACGAACAGGTCCTTGTCCGTGTCGTCGTCGGCCCCTTTCGAGTCGGCCGGCCGGCCCAACGCCTCGTTTCGCAGGCGCGGCGGAACCGGATAGCGCAAACGCCACTCGAATTGCCGCCCCGTCACCTCCAGCGTGGCCGGCATGTCGTCGGCCGTGCCCAGGATTCCGTCGGGCCCGGCGCCCGGATTGATGATCTTGGCCTCGGCCCAGGCGTTCATCTGGTAGATGGCGATGAACAACAGGGTCGCCGCCGGAATGATCGTCCAGACGATCTCCAGGCTGTGGCTGCCGTGCGTGAACTTGCCCGACTTTGCCTGGTCGTGGCCGTAACGCCACATAAACCAGAACATCGCGACTTCCGTCACCACGAACACCGCCCCGGTCAGCCACAGGATGAAATAGAACAAGTGGTCGATCGTGTGACCGTGCTCCGAAACGTCCAGCGGCAGCCAATGCCGGTACAAGGGCGCCACGGCAAAGCTGGCCACGCCCAAGACGGGCACCATCAGGAACAACACGCTCCAAAACTTTCCCACGGCTGATTTCTCCGGCCTGTTTTCCCAAGCGACCGCCCGGGCGGCCCGTTGTGCTGGTCTTTCGATCTTCGCTTTACAGCGCGGCCCGGCTGACCGCGGGCTGTTGCCGGGGCGGCTCGCTGATGGGCTGGTACGGCAGCGACATGACGTAGTCCACCAGGTTCCAGATTTCCGCCGGCGTGAGCGTGCCTTGCGCGCCCGGGCTGGCCGGCCCCACGGCGGGCATCGGCGCGCCGTTGATGCCGGCATAAATTCGGTAGAAAACATCGACCGGACGCCGACCGCCGCGATAGATGCCCTGTCGCAAATTGCGGGGCATGGCGTGCCGGGGCGGCAACGCGTCGGTCTCGAGCGCCCTGCCCAGCATCGCGACGTGTTGTGCCAGCGCCGCCCGCTCCTCGCTCGACATTTCGCTCGACGAATCGAGTGTCGCCACGTCGGAATCCAGGCTCTGGTGGGCTTCGAAGATGGCTTTGCTCCAGTCGTCGTAGTCGTTCGTCTGGCCGTCGCCCAGGGCGCTCCAGCCGTGGCACTTGGCGCAATTGCCCTTGACGCCGTAGAACAATTCGCTCCCCTTGGCGATCGACTCGGCCGGCGGGACGTCGGGCTTGGCGTTTTCGCCGTCGGTTGGAATGATGCTGTCGCGCGCCGTCGTCCAGCTTTCCGCGATCGGCTGCAACATCTCGTCCACCAGCGTCTCCCGCGCTAGCGACAGCTTTTCACCTTCGCTCAGGTCGGCCATCGCGCTTGTGAGGTAACTCTCCGCCTGTCCCCGCATGCTCAGGTACTTGACGTATTCCACCAGCGCCTTGATCTGGGCATCGGGCAACAGACCGAACGACGGCATGGCCGTACCCTGCACCCCGTCGCGCACGACTCTTTCCAGATCGTCGGTGGTCGGCTTGGCGGCGCGCTCGGTGCTCTTGAACTTGAATTTCCCCTGGCGGTAGTCGCGCGGATACGGATCGAGCAACATCGCGGTCGGGCCCAAGCCGTCGCCCGTCGTGCCGTGGCAGTGACCGCAATGCCGGCGATACAACCCCGTCTCGCGGCCGAACTGATCGCTCTTGACCGGGCCGGCGGCCATCTGAATCTTCTTGATGTCCAGGCCGCTTTCGGGCAGCACGAACGGCTCGTCCGGCGTGCCGAACATGGCGTCCAGCACGTTGGCGATCTGCTGCTGCTGGTCGGGGGGAATCTGCATTTCGGCGATCGCGACCATGTTGAGATGGAACTGCGGCGGCCCGCTGGGGCCACAGCCCGACACGAGCAGCAACAGCCCCACGATGGGCCCGATTCGCAAGCCGAATGGCACGGTCCTATTCATGGTGGAAAGCGGCACGGGTGCCGGCACTCAACGTAACGGGGTGAATCGAACGCGTCATGATGATCGTCCGCCAGGCACGCCGCGAGGGCGACGCCGCTGCGGCCAACGTTGGGTTTACACAAAACAATTACTTGAGCGCCGCGGCCGGAACCTCCAGGGCCAAATCCAGCGTCTTGTCCGGTTCCAGTTGGACTTTGAAGCGTCCCTTTGCAGTCCACTTCAGGTCCTTTCTCGCGAGCACCAGCCCGCCGCCCGGGCCGCCGCCGCGCTCGTGCCAAACTTGCAGCTCCAACTCCTCGCCAGCCGGAAGATTGGGAATCTCGAACGACCCGTCGCTCTTTGTCACGGCAAAATACTTGTCCGCGCGCGGCAGCAGGTAGCCCCGCATCCACGGGTGGATGCTGCACGAGACCGGCGCGGGCAACGCTTCTTCCTTGATCGGCGTGTAGTCCAGGGTTTGTCCGGTGGCCAGGGTTTGGTTGAACGGCAAACCCCTTTGCGGATCGATCTTCGTGTTGTGACCCACCGGATCGCTGTTCTTCACGCCGACCTTGCGGTTCACCTGGCAAGCCATCACGTGGCTCAGAAACATGCACTCCTTCTGATCGAACACGAGCGGTTCGGCGTCGTTTTCCGCGGGTAATGGCTGCGCCGAGTCGTGGACGCGCTTGGCCCGCGCGTAGACCACGATGTTGGCAATGCCGCCGTCGGAGCCGACCACCAGCGAATTGTCGGTAATGCCGCCGCCGCGCCCGCACACTTCGGGGTCTTTGGTGACGTTGAGCTTGCCGGGCCGGGGCGGCGTGCCGACGAACTTGAACGATCCGCGGAGCGTGCCCCAGCCCGCGCCCGTCGATGCGGCCGCCGTTTCGCCGCTCGAATCCGCTGCGCCGCTCAGCAGTTTTTTGCGAATCGCGTCTGAAACTTGACTCTGCGGATTGGGACTGGCCGAAACGGGCCGCCCGCAGCCCGAAAGCAGCGTGGCCGCGATGCCCGCCGAGATCACACACGCAACCAAACACGTATGACGCATAAATCGGAACTCCCGAAAGGCCGCCAGTCCGTTACCTCTTGAAAATCGAGCCACTCACTTTGATGTCGCCCAGGTCGTTGGTGCCCGGCTTGAGCTTGATCTTGAAGGTGCCGCGGTTGTCGGCCTTGCCCCCTTTGAACGTGGCATTCTTCAAGTAGCCGGGGGACTCGTGCCACAGCCGGAATTCCAGTTCTCGTCCGGCCGGCAGGTCATGAATCGTGAATTTGCCGTCCTTGTCGGTTACGGCCGCGTAGGGATCCTTCCGCGCTACGATCCAGGCGCTCATCCAGGGATGAATGTTGCACTTGACCGGGACGGGCACGGCTTCCTCCGCCGAAAACTGGTAGGGAGTCGGGTCGCCGCCCATGGCCAGAATCGGATTGATGGCCGGGTTACGCGGCTGTAGCGGCGAAACGTTGGTGTTATGTCCCGTCGGGTCGTCGTTCTTCAATAGCAGTTCCTGCGAGAGCCGCACGATTTGAACGTGCGGCTCGAAGCGGCAATTCTTGTTCGTCAAATCGATCTTGGCGCCGGCCGTTTTTTCGTATTCGGGATTCACCGGCACGTCCTTCGTCCGCAGCATGACGACCGCATTGGCCAAACCACCATTGTCGCCGACCAGAATGTTTTCCGTTGCCAGCTTTACTTTGCAATTGGGGTCTTTCGACGTGTCAATCGGCTGGGGAGCCGGCGGCTGGCCATCGAAGACGATGCGCCCGGTGAGCGTGCCCCATTCCCCCGCGCTAGCGCCGGACGAAGGATCGCCGGTGGCGGTTTCGGTGCCGCCGGTCTTGGATTCGTCGGGCTCCGATTCGGTGCCTTGATCGATGGTCGGGGCTCTCGCCTCATCCGGCGCTCCGGGCGGAGGCGCCGCGGGCTCGCCGCACCCGGACACGAACACCAGGGCCGTCATCAGCAGAACGGCCGAATAAGAAGCACGTTGAACGTGAAGCATTGGTCATCCTCCGTCTATTGGGCCGCGGCCTGTCCCTGCGCGCCGGCGGCCTGGTTCCCGGCCGCGTCCGGCGCGGGCGGCTTGATGAGTGGTTTGATCGACGTTTTGCTCTCCATATACCGATCGAAATTCAACAACAGATCGACCACCGCGTTGAGCTGCTGGTCGCTGTCACCCGGGTAAAGCTCCTGGCTGACCGGCTTGCCGTATGGCACGTTCACCGGCATGCCGGTATACGGCAAAACGCGCTTGGGATTGGCGATCCAGTCGAGCGTGAACTCCGGCCGCAGCCGCCTGTAGGTGTCGGCCAGTTGCGGCGCCTTGGCACGAATGCTGCCGCCCGGGTCGAAATCGCCCAGCAAATGGCATTTGACGCAAAAGTTGTTGTCGATGACGATCTTCAGGGCGTCGGCCAGCCGCTGGGGATGTCCCAACTCCTCTCGTTCGAGATGCGCCTGGCGCGTGCGCGGGTCGAAGTCGTACGGATAGTCGACCCGCTCGACGGCCGCGAAGTAGTTGGCCAGTTTGGTCGCTTCGTCGCTCGACATGTTGAATTTCGGCATCCGCAACACGACCGCCGGACGGATCGGATACGGATCGAGCAGGAAGTCGTGCAGCCATTCGGTCTGTACTTTGCGCCCTTCGCCGTCGAGGGGCGGCGGCAGCCAGCCCCAGGCCTCGTCGGGCTTGGCGTTCGGATTGACCTTCATTTCCTCGGCCACCACGGTCGGAAAGGCGAGCCGAGCCAGGAATCCGCCCACCGGAGGATAGCGCTTCTCGATCGCCGATTCGGGAATCAGCAGGTTCTGCAGCCCCGACTGCCAGGCTTGACCGTTGATCAGCACGTTTTTCCACGGCACGAACACGTACGAAGCCGGCGTTTGGGTGTCGTCCGGCTCGAGCGGCGCGCCGTCCGCGTCGACGCGGACCGGCTGCCCCGTTTCGCTCACCAGCGGCATGCCCGTGACCGTGGCGCGTAGCAGACCACGCGCGTCCACCACGAGCGATTTCTCGATTTGTTTCGGATTGAAACGGGCCTGGAGGAACGGAAAGTCGACGATTTCGGCCGGTTCGCCGAAAGTGTCCGGCGCAAACGCCAGGTCCCAGCGCTCGACTTCGAGCGTATGGCAACCGGTGCAGTTGTATTTTTCGATGATTTCGCTCCCCTGCGCGATGGCGGCCCGGCGGGGACTCGGCTGGTAGATGTATTGATCGGCCGGGGGCTCGGAGACCAGGCCCAGCACGAACGTGATGATCGCCTCGCGCTCGGCGTCCGTAGGCGCCGTGAACTGGGGCATCCGCAACCGCTCGTTGTAGCTCTTGTTCTGGGTCTTCTTGTAATCGTAACTGCGCGGCTCACGCAGTTTCTGCCAGATGAATCCCTCGCGCTGGTGATGGACCAGCTTCTCCGTGAAGTACCCGCTATCGGGATCCAAATTGAGGAAGTTAAACGCGTGTCCCGGGCCGCTCGTTTCCGCCTCCTCGATTTCGACGTCGGTCACGTCGGGGCCGTGGTCGTATTGTTTCCCGTAGTCGAGCGCGCCCGGTTTTCCGTGGCCGCGCTTCATGTATTCGACGATCTGCTCGAAAGCCAGCCGGTCGGGCGCCTTGCGGCCCCAATCGGCCAGGCCGGTGCCGATCGGCTTGATGGCTTCGAAATTCGGAATGTCGTGGCAGCCGGAGCAGCCGTATTTGCCGATCGAGCGGCGGCCCACGTAGCGCAGCTTCTTCTCGATCGACATCTCGCCGACCAGCTCCACCTCGTCGCCCTTCAACTCATTGCGCATTCTCGCGGGAATGCCGTTTGTCAGATACTCCCGGGCCTGCCGCTTGGAAAACGTGGACTGCAGATATTCGAGCGCCAAATCCTCCAAGGCCTGCCGGTCCGCTTCGTTCAATTCGCGGGGCGGCACGTTCGCCGGCTCCCAGCCGCCGCTCGACAGCAGGAAGGCGGCAATGTCGGCCGCCGGATCGATCTCGTGGCCGTCGGGACCGGGCGCCGGATCGAGCATCATGTTGGGCATCAGCGTGCGCGGGTGATAGGAGCTCGGATTGCGCAGCCAGGTGTACAGCCACCTGGGGCCGTTCGGGTTGTTCTTCCGCCCCAGCTTCGCGCCGATGCGAGACAGGTCGGGACCTTGAGTCATCTTGCCCTGCGGAAAGTCCTTCTGCTGGTGGCACGCCAGACAGCGCACCTCGAACGCCAGCTTGCCGCGCTCGGCCGACGGCTCGGCCGTGGCGTCCGCGGGCGGCGAAATGTATTCGAACGGCTGGCTGCCGGTGAGCAGGTATTCGGCGATGCCGCGGACCTCGATCGGCTCGTAGCGCTTCGACGCCTCCAGGCCCTCGTGGCCGAGCGCCGACCACAATCCGAAGGATTGCGGCATCTTGGTCGAGGGGCGGAAATCGGTCGGCTTGCGGATCCACGAATAAAGAAATTCAAAATCGAGTTTGCCGGCCACGTGCCGCAGGCTCGGTCCCACTTTCCGCAACTTGCCGGGCGTTTCGACGTCGGCCAGCACGCCGATCAGGTCCTTGGTGTAAATCGGGTCGCCGCCGGGAAGCTTTTCGGCGCTTGCCAGCGACTCGGTCAGCGAATGCCGCGCAGCCGCACGGTCGGGTTCGCGCACGACCTCGCGGGCCCAGGTCTTTTGTTGTTCGCTCAAGCCGCCCTGCGCCACTAGCGCCTGGGCCGCCGCGGCGTAGTTCGGTTCGGCGCGCAGATCGGGGCCGATGCGCTTGGTCGGTCCGTCGAAACCAAAAATCTCGTGGCAGCCAAAGCAGCCGTAGTGTTTGATTAGCTGAAATCCCTCGACGAGTTTCGGTGCCGGCGGATCGGGAAACCGCTCGCTCGGTTCCAGTTCCGTCACGTCGTAGTGGCACTTCAGGCACAGGCTCTCCGAGAACCGTTTTGGGTACATCGGAAAGATCCAGTGGTGGTTCTCGAACCAGCCGTACTCGCGCTTCCAGACGTCCGCCTGGAGCGGGTCGTTCGGCGCGTGCGAGGCCCACTTGAAGGCCGTCGCGCTGCCCTGTCCGTCGTGGCAGATCGTGCAGCCCATCTCGACCTTTTTGTGCGGGCTGAGCGAACCGACGAACAGGTCGAGCCGCGGATGGCTCGTATACGGATTGGGCAATCCCCGGCGGACCGCCAGCTTGATCGGCCGTCCCCACGGCACCGTTTCCAGCAGGTAGTTGTACGCCCGCGACTTGTCGAACAGCTTGACGTCGTCGATCGCCACGATGCAATCGCCCACGTCGAGCCCGGCCTTGGCCGCGGGCGATTCGCGCCGCACGACGCTGACCACGGCATCCTCGGGGTCGAGCAAGCCCTGTTGAGCCAGTTGCAGTCCGTAAACCGTCTTGAGCAGCTTGTTGTAGCGTTGCTCGAGCTCGACCGGGTCGGACGGCCTGTCTTTTTTCAAATCTTCCGGCATTTCGGCTGGCGTGGCCATGCTCAAGACCAGCCTATGCTCCCGGGCGTAGGCCGGGTCGGCCGGCGAGCCGGGAGCCGTGCGGTCGATCGCCTGATGGCAATTGGTGCAGCGATCGAACCGCGCCACGTCGCGGAAGTTGTAATTGATGGTCAGCTTGGGGAGCCAGATCTGATCGATCTTCTTCGGCGAGAACGCGTCGATGATCGGCAGGCCGATGATTTCGTTCATCGCGTGGTTTTCGCGTTCGTAGAGCGCCTTTTCCAACTGGACGAGCTGATTGTTTAATTCATCCAGACGGCCTTGGGCCGCGGTTTCCGAGGCGAACATCTCGGCCACGATCGATTCCAGGCCCAAGCGATAGACCTTCGCGTTTTGAGCGTCGTCGTTCGCCTCGTCGACGCGCTTGCGGATTTCCGTCACTTCCGCCTGCATCGCGTCGAGCTGATCCTGGGGCAGGCGGTTGCCGACGCCGATCTCATACGCGCTGCGGGCCACGTCCAGATCGGCGGCGCGGAACTTCTTGACCGACGCCAGCCCGTTTTCGCTGAACCTGGCCCGAGTGACGAACTCCGTCAGGGCCGCGCGCAATTGGTCGCGCTTTGTGCGGCGCTGGGCCTCGGGCGCCGACTTCAAGGCCTGGTAGGCGTTGTCCACCGGACCCAGCTCGGCGCTCTCGTCGTGTTCCCGGGCGTAACTGCGCACCTGTTGATTGAACTGGTCGACCCATTCGCCGGGGGGCACCTCGAGGCGCGCCTTGTTCAGCGCCGCGACGGCCTGGCTCAATTCCTTGTCGTAATCCTCGCTGTCCTGCTGGCTGATGCGGGCCTGCGCCGTCCACGTCTCGATGCCCTGGAACTTGCGCTGGTACGTTTTCCACTCCCGCCGGTGATCGGCGGCCAACATCCAGATCGTGCACGCCAGCATCAACAGCGAGCTGATGCCGAAGACCAGGTGCAAAAGCTTTGAATCGCGCCAGGTTTGCTCGGTTGCGGGCATGGTTTGCTAATGCGCTTGCGTCGCGCGGAGTGCGGGAATCAAAAGTTGAGGAAGAATTCGGGGATGGCGATGATGTATTTCAGATTCAGCGTCCAGCGCAGCACCATCTTCAGCGGCAGCGCCGCCATGAACAACAGCAGGTTGGCCATCAGCATGAACCGCACGAACCCCATCTTCGCGAAGAAGCTGCGGAAGATCGTCGTGGCCAAAAGCGGCGGCAGCAAGATGAAGTAGCCCAGCACCAGCGCAATTCCCAGCCATTCGCGATACGCGATCCAACCGAGCTGCGCGAGCGTGGAACTGTCCGGCGGCGCCTTGGGCAATGCCTGGCCCATGCCCAATATCCAGAAATACTGCGACAGGTCGACGTTGTTCAGCGCCAGCACTTTGTGCGGATCCCAATACTCGAACGGCCCGAAGATATTCCAGTTCGGACCGCGGAAGAACGTGCCCAGGATGATCAGCGTGACCCACAGCTCGAGAAACCCGAATTGAAACACGATGTAGCTGAATTTGCGCTGTTCAATCGTGAAGTAGCCGCAGCCCTTCTTGTTGAAATCCAGAAACGGAATCGACGCCAGGCCCACCAGCACCAGGCTCGGCAAGACCACGCCGGCCATCCACGGGTCGTAGTACACGAGCATTTCCTGCAAACCCAAGAAATACCAAGGGGCCTTCGACGGGTTCGGCGTCAAGACGCTCGAGGCCGGCCCTTCCAGGGGCGCCTGCAGCGCGATGCCCCACACCAGCAACAGCGCCGTCAGCGCGACCATGCAGATCAATTCGGTGTAAACCAGATCGGGCCACACCAGCACCTTTTCGTCGTCCAGCTTTTCCACGGGCGGCAGCCCTTGCTTGATGCGGTCGTCGTTCTTGACGGCTTTGGACATCGCCACCCAGTTAAAAAAACCCAACAGAAACACCAGCCCCACGATCGGCACGTTGTCCGGCTTGGTGACGATCGCCGCGAAGTTCTGGTCGACCATGGAAATGCCCATGATCACCAGCGACAAGTTCAAGAGCACCCAGCCGACCGTGGGCCGCACGATGAAGCGGCGGGCGAAATACGCGATGGCCAAAAGCGCGGTCGTGCCGACGCTGTACACGACCGGCCCGGTGGCGCTGTTGACCGCGCCACGCAACGCAAGCGGCCATCCGGGCGGACTGCCGCCCATGGCCGCGGCGGAAACGACCACCAGCAGCATCGAGACGCCGGTCCAAACCATGGCCGCGCCGTTGCGATGGCGATTGTGCCACAAATGGAACGCCATCGCGGCGTTCACGGCCGCCAGGAACAGGTAGTAGCCGCCCAAAAACGGCGAAATGCCGGTCATGAAGTCGGCTTCTGATACGCTGTGCATGGAATCTTCGCTTGTTAAGTCGGCTCGGAAATCGCGGGGCCGCAAACTCGCCCCCCGCGCGCCGCTGGAACCCCTACAGCGGGCCGCTGATGCCGCCGTCCTTGCGAACCCGCCAGAAATGGATCGCCAACAACATCGCAGCCGCCAGCGGGATCGCGATACAGTGCAATATGTAGAACCGGTTGAGCGTTTCCTCGCCCACGAAGCGCGCGCCCAACAGCGCAAAGCGCGCATCGGAAGCGTTGGTAATCATGTCGATGCCCTGGATGTTCAATAGCTGCTGCCCGGGGCCTTCGTGCCCCAGGATGGGCGTAGCCCGAGCCATGTTCGATCCGACCGTGATCGCCCAGATCGCCAACTGGTCCCAGGGGAGTAAATAACCCGTGAACGAAAGCAGCAACGTCAACAACAGCAGCACCACGCCGACGACCCAGTTGAATTCGCGCGGCGGTTTGTAGCTGCCCGTGAGAAACACGCGGTACATGTGCAGCCAGACCGTGATGACCATCGCGTGCGCGGCCCAGCGGTGCAGCTCGCGCAAAATTCCCAGCGACGTCACGTCGCGCAGCGCCAGGATGTCGTTGTACGCCCACTCCAGCGTGGGACGGTAATAGAACATCAACAGCACGCCGGTGACGGTCTCGACCAGAAACAAAAAAAACGTCACCCCGCCCATGCACCACGTGTAGCTCAGCGCGATGCCCTGCTTCTTGATCGAAACGGGGTGCAGGTGCAGGAAGAAATTCGTCAGCATCACCACAATGCGATTGCGGCGATCCTGAGGCATGGGGTGGCGGAAGATGCTCTTCCACACCTGCGACTCGCGGATCATCTCACCAATGGACATCGCTGGCTACCACGCCTTGCAATCGAAAATCAAAATCACGAATCCACACGCGCCGCCGTCTCGGGAGTGCCGAGGAGAGGAAGACGCCGCTTGGGCTCTCGTTTCGGGCGGCCCCCGGCGGCAGGAGGCGGGAACTTTCCCTTGGGCGCAGCCATTCACGCGGCCGGGCCTACACGCTCCCGGGCTCACACTGCGACATACGAGGCCGGATCGCTCCACTGACCTATTTCTTCCTGAAAAAGCTTGCTCTTGTCGACTTCCAATTGGCCGTCGTCGGCAATGTGAATGGCATAACGCTCCAACGGTCGCGGAGCCGGACCCTCGAAGTTGATGCCGTCCTTGTAAAACCCGCTGCCGTGACACGGACACTTGAACTTCTGCTCCCCTTCGAGCCAATTGGGCGTACAGCCCAGGTGCGTGCACACACTCCGCAGCGCGTAAATCTCGGGCTGCCCGTTGTATTCGTAGTTGACGATCCACACGCCAAACTGCTGGATGAATTTCGTTTCCACCTGACCCGGCGCAAAGTTGCTCGCGAAGCCCACCTTGAACGTGCTGGGGGGTTCCATCAGCACGTTGGGGAACATGAAGCGGGCCGTGCCCAGCGTCCACAGCCCCAATGTCGTGGTCAACGACGTGAATCCAATGCCCAAGAACGAACCCAGCATGACTCCGCTTAAGAAACCGCGGCGCGCCAGAGCCGCCGGGGCAGGCGGCTTGGGTTTGGCGTAATCCGGCTTGGCCGGCATCGGCGGCACGTGACTTCTCGGCTTCGAGGGCGCGGCCGGCGGTTTCGCGGCCGGCGCCCGAAGCGCCGCTTCGGCCTTCGACATCGGGCCGGGTTTGACCGGATGGCGCGTCGCGGCCAGAATGCTGCCTGTGTCTTTCGGTCCCGCTGGAGTTGCGGGGGCCCCGTCCTTTGCCTTGGCGGCCGCAGGTTTCGCGGGCGGCGCTTCTTTCTTGATCGGCGGCGCGGGCGGTGCTTGGGCCGCGGCCGGCTTGGCGGCGGCGTCACCATCTTGCTTTTGCGCGCGCGCCGCGGCCAGGATGTCGGCAACGCTCGGACGCGCGCCCTCGGGTTTGGCCGCACTCTTGGGCGACGTCGTCGCGGCGGGCACTTCACTGACTGCCGGCGCTTCAGTTGCCGGCGCTCGAGAGGCCTGCGCTTCTGAAACCTGTTCTTCACTCCTTGCAGGCTGCTCGGGCGCGCTTTGCGCATTGGCTCCGTCGGCCTTGCGTGCCGCGGCCAGAATTTCGGCCACGGACATCTTCTTCTTCTCCGTCATGCCCAACACCCTTAGGCTCGACCCAAACCCACTACTTTCGCAAGCGCGCCGATCGGCCAAATGGCTCTAAACCCAAGCCCGGGCAGGCTCACCGCCAGACCGAAACGAGCCGCGTGCAAAGCTGGGATTGTGACATTTTTCACGAACTACCTGAATTTCTAACTGATAATCCCTATCGTTGTCAACCCACCTCTTTTTTCTTGGCCCACGGCAAGGACCAATCGGCAACGCCGCCAAAAGCTCCGCGCCCCGAAAACGAGGGGTTAGAACGAGCCCGCTCGACCCGCCGGCAGTGTCCAAACTCCGCACGGTTCGTGTTGGACACTTTGACAAACCGCGGCACGCGCGGGCTTGATCCCCCCGGGCGGCCTGCGAGACCGAGCACTCTTGGTATCATTCTAACAATCCACCCCTTTGCCAGCGAGCCCAACTGCCTGTGAGTGCTTCTCCCAAACGCCCGTCGGCACGCGCGCCCGACGTCTTGCTTGCGGCCCAGGATGCCTCACTCGACTGGAACGCGCTCGAGGACTTGATACACCGCGATGCAGGGGCACGCGGACTGGCCAGCTACCGCAAGGGCGGCATCTCGCTCGATCGGGGGCAGTTGCGCGCCGCCGCGCTCGATCTGGCCGAGAACTCCCGCTCTGTCGCAATCGTCACCGGATTCTGCAGCGTGCTTTCCGATCGTGTGACCGCCGAAACGGACGGACCGCCCGGCGCGTTATTCCTGGCGCAGCTTCTTCACTCGCTTGGTATCGAGGTCACGATCATCACCGACCGTTACGCGCTGCCGCTCGTCGAGAGTGGCTGCGCACAATCAGGCCTGGATCGGAAGATTCTCGTCGAGTTTCCCTTCGAGCGCGGCGCGGCCGACGATCCGGCGCGCACGCGCAACGATGCGCCGAAGAGCGTCAAGATCGATCATTGGGTCGATGAATTCCTGTCCCACGGTCGGGGACGCAACCTGAGCCACCTCGTTGCCATCGAACGTCCCGGCCCCAGCCACACGCTGGAATCGGTCATGGCACAACCGCGCGACGCGGCAGCGACGCTCGAGCGTTTTCGGGAGGAGGTGCCCGACGACGAGCGCGACGTCTGTCACGACATGCACGGCTCGGCCATCAGCGTCCACACGGCCAAGACGCATCGCCTGTTCGAAGTCGTCCTAGAGCGCCGACTGCCGATCACGACCATCGGCATCGGCGACGGCGGCAACGAAATCGGCATGGGAAGATTTTCTTGGGAAGATCTCGTCTGTGCGATTGGCGGCGCTGCGGCCGGCCGCATCGCCTGTCGCATCGGCACCGATTTCGCCCTTATTGCGGGGGTCAGCAATTGGGGAGCCTACGCGCTGGCTCTGGCCGTTGCCCAATTGCGCGGCCAAGTCGATGCAAGCCGCTGGCTGCGGCCAGATGGCCAGCGCGAGCTGATCGAGACGATGGTCACAAGCGCCGGCGCCGTCGACGGCCGTACGCTGCTGAGCGAACCCTCTGTCGATGGCCTGTCGATGGACGTGTATCTGGCGCCCTTGACCGAGATGCACGTTCTGCTTGCGCGCGCCCCTTCGGCGGACCGCTGAACGCGTCACCGAGTTTGTAACACTTTCCCCGTCCGCGCATTGATAGAGAGTAATGAATCTCACCGGCGCGCCCAAGCAAATGGGATCGATGGATCTCTTCGAGCGGATGCGCGAGCTTTTGGCCAACAGCCTCAACGCCAAAGAGGCCCAGTACGAGCGGCTGGGAGAAAAAGAAATCGACGGCCGCCGGGCCGTGGGGTTTCGCTTTGATTCTCCGATTTCCACTCAGGCGCCGCGGGTCGTCGGGGCTGTGCGGATCGAAAGTACCGGCAAGCTCAAGCCGCCGGCGGAAAAGTAAAAGGTCGCGATTTGCAGTATGATGGGGAGTCGCTTCACGAAAAACCCAGGGAAGGCCTTCCCTGGGCTTGCCTTCCCCTGGGCTGGTCTTGCCCTGGGCTGGTCTGATGTCGGGAAACGCCGACAGCCACGATGTATCTCTTCGAAAACCCGGTCCTCGAGCGCGAGCTGTTGGTCAACCTGCGGATGACGCGGGCGTTCGTGCTGTTGTTGTTCTATCTGGGTTTGCTGGGGCTGGTGGTGTTTCTGGCGTGGCCCCAGGAGAGGCATCTCGACCTGACGACCAACCCCGAGGCGTCCCGCCGCCTGGTGAACCTGGTGTTTCTGGGGCAATACTTGCTGGCGTCGCTCTTGGCGCCCAGCTTCGCCGCCGGCTCGATCACCGGCGAAAAGGAGCGCAAGAGCTACGAGATGCTGCTGGCCAGCCCCTTGCGCCCCGGGGCGATCGTGTTGGGCAAGCTGCTGGCGTCGCTTGCGCATCTGCTGTTGTTGATCGTGGCCTCGCTGCCGATCGTGATGCTTTGCCTGCCGCTGGGCGGCGTCTCGCTGTACGAGGTGCTGGCCCTGTACCTGGGATTGATCCTGTCGGTGATCACGTTCGGCATGATCAGCCTGGCGGCCAGCAGCTATTTCCGGCGTACGTCGGCCTCGCTGGTCGTGTCCTACCTGGTGATTCTGCCCTTGGCGCTGGCGGGCGTCGCTGGCTGGGTGGCGCTCGAAGGAGAGGGTCAGACCCGCTTGATCATCGCCGTCGGGGTCTTGCCGGGGATTTGCTTCCTGATTTGCGCGGCTCTGTTTCGCGCCACGACCGCGCGGCTCCTGCATCCGCCCGACGTCGGCAGCGAAGGAACGGAAGTCGTCGACCTCGAGGCCGAAGCCCGAGAGGCCGTGGGCCTGGTGATCCAAAGCGACCAGTTTCCCGATTGGCTTTTCGCGCCCAGAAAGCGCAACGATCTATTGGCCGACGGCGCCAATCCGGTGTTCGACAAGGAAATGCGCAGCGAAATCTTCAGCCAGGGCACGCTGATGTTGCGCGTGGTCATTCAGGTAAGCATGCTGCTGGCGATTCCGTTGATGGCCTGGTTCTTGTATATCCAGCCGTGGCTGGCGCCTTGGTATGTCTCCTACGTCGTGTTGTTCAATATGCTCGTCGGCCCCGTCTTTTCGGCCGGAACCATCACCAGCGAGCGCGAGCGCCAGACGCTTGACTTGCTGTTGACGACGATCCTGTCGCCCGGCCAGATTCTGTGGCCGAAGCTCTTTTCCGGGCTGCGGGTGTCGAGCGTCCTGACCATGTTTCTCCTCTGGCCGCTGCTGCTGGCGGTGGTCATGGTCAACACGTATTGGAGCAACCTGCCGCTGGTGTTGGCATACCTCGCCGTGGTGCTCGTCGTGTGCCTCTCGACGGCCACGATCGCGCTCGTTTGTTCGGTGACGTTTCGCCAGACGTCGATCAGCCTGATGACGACCTACCTGGTACTCGTCGTGCTGTTCATGCTGCCGCCGGCGGTGACGTATTTCGCCGGCACTTTTTTTCCCGGTTCGGCGGCGACGCGGTTCATTTTGCAATCCGCTTTTACGAGTCCGTTTGTCGCGGTCTTTCAATTGCCGATCGACCCCATGCTGTCCGACGTCCCCACGATTCCGCCGGATTGGTGGTTTTTCGCTTCGTTCACCGCGTTTTATTTGGCTCTTGACGGGGCACTCTTGGCCACGATGGGCTGGCTGTTCAACGTCCGTTGGCGGATGGACCACTAGCGTTGGGCCCTCTCACCCTAACCTTGTCCCGCCAGGGGAGAGGCCAACGCCGCCGCTTGCGGTTTAGCATCAAATCCGCCGCGACGGTTCGCCCCGCAGCGCCCGGTTTCCGCCGGCTCGCTTGGCGGCGCGCATGGCCCGTTCGGCCGCGGCGAACAACTCGCCGGCGCTGGCCGATCCGTCCACGCCCGAAACGTATCCGATGCTGGCGGTGATTTTTGGGAGTCCCTCCGGCGCGGCCTGCTCGGCCACGGCCGCTCGCAGCCGATCGAATACTCGGGGCACGTGTTCCTCCGCCACGCCCCACAGCAAGATGCCGAACTCGTCGCCGCCCAGCCGGGCCAACAGGTCCTCGCGGCGCAACTGCCCGGCCAGCGAGCGGGCGGCCCGGGCCAGCACCTCGTCCCCCTGCGACATGCCCAGTTGATCGTTGACCTGTTTGAATCCATCCAGATCCACCAGCGCCAGCCATAGCCGCACGTGGCCGTGCGCGCCGCGGGCAAGCCTGGCCTCGAACTGGTCCTCCCATGCGCGGCGGTTGGCCAGGCCGGTGAGCGGGTCGGTCTGGGCCAGTTGCGCGACCTCCTCGCGCATCCGGTCCAGCTCGTCGCGCTGGCTGCGCAGCCGCGCGATTTCGGCCACCAACTGGCAGGCCAGGCGCAGCTCCCGGCTGGTGAAATCTGGGGCCAACGCCACGTCGGCCCAGGGTGCCGGGCCGATGGCCACCATGCCGACGTCGGCCGGCAATTCGTTCGTCGGGGCTTTCCCCGGATCGATTTCCAGGCCGGCGCGCCGCGCCACTTCCTGGGCCTCCAGGTCGGTCACGATCACGTCGACGCGCTGGCCCGACGGAAGGTCCGCTCCTGAAAGCCACACCCCGGCGGCCGCGTCAGCCAGCGATTCACGCCAGCGACGTCCGGCGCCGGCTTCGGCGGCCAAAATGAGCACTCGGGGTAGCTCAGCGGGGTGCATGGCTGATGATTATAGGCGGCCGCTTGCGAAAAACGACCCCGCCGCGCGCCCGGTGGCACGTGGCACGACGCGGGTTGCTTTTCAGTTACCCTCCGGCGCGTTAGAATTTGCTGAGCGCAGTTGACGGCGGTTTCCCGGTTTTTGGAGCACGCGATGCCGCGCGACCCAAGGATTGGCCGCGCCTTTTGGGCATCCACGAGCGGCCGCGCTGCGCGCACGACCAACAGGAAAGTTCTCCGCCCATGAGCACCGAAGTGTGGGACATCGGCGCCGTACCTGCGGCCTGGACGCGGCGCCATCTGTTGGACCTCGAAAGCCTTTCGGCCGAGGAAATCAAGATCGTTTTGGATAGCGCCGTAACGTTCAAGGAAGCCAGCGCCAATTGCGCCCAGAAGATTCCACTGTTGGCCGGCCGCACCTGCGCCAACCTGTTCTTTGAGAACTCGACGCGCACCCGCACCAGCTTTTCGCTGGCCGCACGGCGATTGGCCGCCGATACGATCGATTTTTCTTCGTCCGGATCGAGCCTCTCCAAGGGCGAAACGGTCATCGATACGGCCAAAAACATCGAGGCCATGGGCATCGACGTGGTCATCGTGCGCCACCGCACGCCCGGCACGGCCCATTTGTTGGCCCAGAATCTGAATTGCTCCGTGATCAACGCCGGCGACGGAGCCCACGAGCACCCGACGCAGGGTCTGCTCGACATCCTGTCGATTCGCGAGCGCTTGGGCCGCGTCGAAGGGCTGACGGTGGCCCTGGTCGGCGACATTGCCCACAGCCGCACGGCCCGCAGCAACATCTGGGGCCTGAAAGCCCTGGGGGCGCACGTGATTGTCTGTGGTCCCTCGACGCTGGTCTCCAAGCGCTGGGAAGAGTTGGGGGTCGAAGTGGCCTACGACCTGGATGCGATCTTGCCCCGCTGCGACGTGCTCAATCTGCTGCGCATCCAGTTCGAGCGGCAAACCACCCGGCCGTTCCCCAGCGTCCGCGAATACGCCTTGCTGTATGCCATGAACCGGGAACGGCTGGCCCGCGCCAAGCCGGACATCCTGATCATGGCCCCGGGGCCGATCAACCGGGGCGTCGAAATCACGCCCGACGTGGCCGACGGCCCGCACTCGGCCATCCTCGAACAAGTCACCAACGGGCTGGCCGTGCGGATGGCCGTGCTGTGGCTGATCCTCGGCGGCGGACAACAGGGCGAATTGCCGTCCTAAGGGAGACGTACGAACGTGCCGGACGAACGACCGATTCTCTTGGAAGGTGGCCGCGTGATCGATCCCAGCCAGGGACTGGATCGCACCATGAACCTGCTCATCGAAGGCGGCCGCATCGCCGCCTACGACACGATCGCCAGCGGCCCTCTCGAAGTGATCGACGCGGCGGGCAAGATCGTTGCGCCGGGCCTGATCGACATGCACGTCCACCTGCGCGAGCCGGGACGCGAAGAGGACGAAACCATTCTCACCGGAGGCTCGGCGGCCGTTGCCGGCGGGTTCACCTCCATCGCCTGCATGCCCAACACCGAGCCGCCGATCGACACACAAGCCAGCGTCGAATTCATTCAACACCAGGCCGCCCGGGCCGATCGGTGCAACGTGTTCGTCGTGGCCTGCGTCAGCAAGAACCGCGAAGGCAAGGAGCTGGCCGAGTTGGGCCAACTGGTCCAAGCCGGGGCGGTCGCCTTCAGCGACGACGGTGCCCCGGTCTACGACGCCGAGCTGATGCGGCGGGCCATCGAATACTGCCAGATGTTCGACAAGCCGATCCTCAATCACGCCGAAGTCCGCGAGTTGACCCAGGACGGCGTGATGCACGAAGGGTTGGTGTCGATGATCCTCGGGCTGCCGGGCATGCCCGCGGTGGCCGAAGACGTGATGACCGCCCGCGACATTGCCCTGGCCGAAGCGACCGGCGGGCGGATCCACATCATGCACGTCTCTTCGGGCGGCAGCATCGAGTTGATCCGCCGCGCCAAAGCCCGCGGCGTCCGCGTGACGACCGAGGTTTGCCCGCACCACTTCACACTCACCGACGAGAGCCTGCGGTCGTTCGATTCGAACTTTAAGATGAGCCCGCCCTTGCGCGGGCAAGAGCACGTCGACGCCTGCATCGCCGGTCTCGTGGACGGCACAATCGACGTCATCTGCACCGACCATGCGCCGCACGCGCGGGAAAAGAAGATGCGCGAGCTGGACCAGGCCCCCTTCGGCATCGTGGGCCTCGAAACGGCCCTGGGGCTCGTGGTCACGCGCTTGATCGAGCCGGGCCATCTCGATTGGCCCTCGGCCCTGGCAAAAATGACGATCAACCCGGCCCGAATTCTGGGCATCAACAAAGGCACGCTCGCCATCGGCGCCGACGCCGACGTCACCGTGATTGACCCGGACGTCCGTTGGACGGTCGACCCGACCCGGTTTCGCTCGAAGAGTACCAATACGCCCTTTACCGGCTGGAAACTGCAAGGCCGGGCCGACACCGTGATCGTCTCCGGCCGCGTCAAGTACCAGTTCGACACCAGTAACCACGTTCCCCGCCGCCCCGTTCGCGTCCGCTAATTGCGCGTTCCTTTTTCCTTGTTAGTTCCTTCCTCCTTCCTCCTTCATCCTTTTCTGCCATGTCGCTCGTCATCGACGGCTACAACCTGCTGCACGCCAGCGGCATTCTGGGCCCGGGCATCGGGCCGGGCGGGTTCGAGCGTTCTCGGACGGCGCTTTTGGGTTTCCTCGCCGAGTCGCTCGACAAGCGCGAACGGACCGGCACGACCGTCGTTTTTGACGCTCGCATGGCCCCGCCCGGGCTGCCCCGCGATACCAAGTACGAGGGCATCACGGTTCACTTCTCCCAGCGGGGCTCGGATGCCGACCAGGAAATCGAGCGATTGATCGCCGACCATACCGCGCCGCGGCGGCTGACCGTCGTCTCCAGCGATCATCGCTTGCACCGCGCCGCGCGCCGCCGCCGAGCCAAGGCAATCGACAGCGAGCGGTGGTACGCAGAAGTGCTGCGCCGGCGCATCGACCTGGCGCGCAAAAAAAGCCCCGGAGGAAAACCGTCCCAACCGCCCACCGAAGCCGAAGTGCACTATTGGCTGCGGCAGTTCGGAATCGAAGAGCCGGCGGCGTCGCCGTCCGACGCCCTTCCCGACCGTCCGTTACCCCCCGGCTTTGGCGACGACGTCCTCGATAGCAGCAAAGACTAGAGCCCCCTCTTGCCCGCGGATCGCCTTGCCCGCGAGACCGTGCCTATCGCGCCGATTCAAGCGCCTTGTCCGAAATGTCCTTGCGGCACCACGCGCCCTTCCAGCGAATGCACTTGACGGCCGTGTAGGCTTGCAGCTTGGCCGCGGCAATCGACGAACCCAGCGCCGTAACGGCCAATACTCGTCCGCCGTTGGTGACCACCTGGCCGTCGACCGTGGCCGTCCCGGCGTGAAACACCTTGACTTCGGGAATTTTGGCCGCTTCTTCCAGGCCGCGAATGGGAAATCCACGCTCGTAGCTGCCGGGATAGCCTTCGCTGGCCATCACCACGCACACCGCGGGCCGCGGATCGAAGCGCAACGGCTCGATCTCATCGAGCCGGCCGTCGACGGTGGCCTCGAGCACGTCGACCAGGTCGCTTTCCAGGCGCATGAGAATCGGCTGGCACTCGGGATCGCCGAAGCGGACATTGAATTCCAGAACCTTGGGGCCCTGGTTGGTCATCATCAACCCGGCATAGAGCACGCCCTTGAATGGCCGCCGGCCGCGCTTCATGGCGTGTACGGTCGGCACGAGCACCTGTTCTTCGATCAGGTGCAGCGTCTGGTCGTCCACCAGGGGCGCGGGGCTATAGGCGCCCATGCCGCCCGTGTTCGGTCCCGTGTCGCCGTCGTAGGCCCGCTTGTGGTCCTGGGCCGGGGGAAGCGTGAGGATCGTGCGTCCGTCGGTGATCGCCAGCACGCTGGCTTCCTGGCCGTCGAGGCGCTCCTCGATCACGATCTGGTTCCCCGCCTCGCCGAATTCCCTGTTGCGGCCGATGCGCTTGACGGCCTCGATCGCCTCGGCCCGCGTCGCGCAAACGAATACGCCCTTGCCCGAGGCCAGCCCGTCGGCCTTGACGACCACCGGCACGTCCTCCCGGTCCTTCAAATACGTCGTGGCGTGATCGGCGTTGCGGAACACCTGGTAGTCGGCCGTGGGCACGTCGGCATGGCGGAGCAGGTTTTTGCAAAAGACCTTGCTCCCTTCGAGCTCCGCGGCCATTTTGCGCGGACCGAAGACGCGCAGCCCGGCGTCGCAGAACGCGTCGACAATGCCCTTGGCCAATGGCAGCTCGGGCCCGACGACCGAGAGGGCGACGTCGTTCTGCTGGGCGAACTTGACCAGCCGCGGGAAATCGGTCGGCGAGATGTCGACGTTTTCGGCGTCCAGCGCCGTTCCGGCGTTGCCCGGCGCAACCAGCACGCGCGTCACGCGCGGGCTTTTTGCGATTTTCCAGGCCAGCGCGTGTTCGCGCCCGCCGCTGCCAACCACCAGAACCTTCATGGGTGCAGCCTTCCAAGTCTGGCGTCGACGATGCCTCTCGATGCGCCATCGATGCGATTTTGTCGGATGCCACGGGTGGCTTGCCGACCCGTGCTTCTGCACTGCTGGACAAGCCGGCGGTGGCACCCCGTATGACACACAAGCGTGGTCGGACTGCTGGCTGTTCCCCTCGCTGGCCAGGATTATGCAAGTGCAAGCAGAAGGTCCGTCAACTATGGTGG
>JBBDNV010000182.1:0-11946 GCA_040877415.1 Pirellulales bacterium | reverse complement strand
ATCCAGGACGGCACCTTCAAGAACGACGAGGTCAGCTTCAAAACCGTCTTCGAACGCGACGGCAACAGCTTCGAGACCAAGTATCACGGCAAGGTCGAAGGCGACACCATTAAGGGCAAGACCGAGCGCGAACGCGACGGCGAAGTGCAAAGCCGCGATTGGGAAGCCAAGCGCACAAAAAAGTAGGCGATTGATAGTCGTGACTCCGCAGGAACCCTGATCCCATGCAAGGCTCGATACCATGAGGCACATCAACTTGTTCAGACTATTGACGGCGGCCTTTGTCGTCGCGGCGTTCGCGTCCACCGGCGAGGCCGCCGACCCCAGCGGCACGTGGACGTGGAAATTCACCACGCAAAACGGACGCGAAATCTCTTCGACGCTGATCCTGAAGGTCGACGGCGAAAAACTCACCGGCACGCTCGCCCGGGGTCCGCAGCAGCGCACCACGGACATCTCGAACGGCACGTTCAAGAACGACGAAGTCGGCTTCGACGTCACCGTCGAACGCGGCGACAGAAAAGTTGTGACCAAGTACAAAGGCAAGGTCGAAGGCGACACGATCAAGGGGACGCAGCAAGGCACGCGCCCCGACGGCGGCGAAGGCCGTACCCGCGATTGGGAAGCCAAACGCGCAAAGTAGTCAACCATCCGAGCGCCGCGGGCGGGATAAGCGGGCCGCGGCGCGTTTTCACAACTGGCAGGACGCCTGACCTCGCTTGCCAATCCACCAGCTTTATAGGAGGCCCGCCATGTCGACGCGAAACTGCCTGCTCACAGCCGCGGTCGCGGCCATCATGATGTTGTCGGCCGCCCGCGGCGCCGACCTGACCGAAGGCATGCAAAAGGGAACGCCCGACGTGAAGTCGGCCGGCCCGATCACTTTCGCGCCCGAGAGCATTCTGCTGTTGGGCGATCCGCAGGGAGCGGCCGTGTTTGCCATCCCCACCGGCGACACTTCCGCCGGCAGCCTGAGTGCGTCGCTGTCGATCGAAAAGATCGACGAGAAGATCGCCGCGCTGTTGGGCACCACTCCCAAGGGCATCCTGATTAACGACCTGGCGGTGAATCCGGCGACCGGCAGCACGTTTTTCTCCGTGTCGCGCGGCACGGGTCCCGACGCGGCCCCGGTGATCGTCCGGCTCGATTCGTCCGGCAAGCTGGGCGAATTCTCGCTCCAAAACGTCAAGTTTTCCAAGGCCGAGATTCCCAACCCGCCGACCGACGGCCGGAGCCGCCAGGAAGTGACCACCGATCTGCAGTTCGCCGGCGGGCAGGTGATCGTGGCCGGGCTGTCGAATGAAGAATTCGCCTCGAAGCTGCGCGTGCTGGATTTCCCGTTCAAGAAGGCCGAAAGCGGCACCAGCGTCGAGATCTTCCACGGCAGCCACGGCAAGCTGGAAACCCGCTCGCCAGTACGCACCCTGGCGGTGTTCGACATCGCCGGACAGCCGAATGTGCTGGCGGCCTACACGTGCACGCCGCTTGTGCGCTTCCCGCTGTCGGACCTCAAGCCCGGAAACAAGATCAAGGGCACCACCGTGGCTGAGCTGGGTAACCGCAACCGACCGCTCGACATGATCGTCTATCAACGCAACGGCAAGGACTACCTGCTGATGGCCAACAGCAGCCGCGGCGTGATGAAAATCGGCGTCGATAACATCGACAAGACGGACGGAATCACCGACCGCATCCGCGACACCGCCGGGTTGGCGTACGACACGATCAAGGATCTCAAGGGAGTTACTCAGCTCGACAAGCTGGACGACGGCCACGCCCTGATCCTCGTGCAAACCGAATCCGGGATGAACCTCAAGGCGGTGGCCCTGCCGTAGGGGCGTTTCGAATCAGAATCCCGATGGTATGGTTTTCTTAGGTGCCACGGGTGGCTTGTCCGGCTTGTCCACCCGTGCCCCTTTTTGATTCTGGCCGAGGGATTTGAAATGCCGCGTGCCACCGTTCTCGCTTTGGCCATCGGGCTGGTCGTTTGCGCAACGGACACTGGTATTCCCCGGTCGGCCGCCGACGATGCCACCGGGCAGAAGCTGCGGATCGAGTTGAACCGCGGCTCCCGGAAATTGCCGCGCGCAGATTTTCAAGTCTTGGGCTTAAGCGATCGCGAGCTGGCGGCCTTTGGCGAGCTTTCTCCAGAGCGGAAATCGGCCGTGTTGCAGGTGTTCGTCGAGGCCGATCTGGACGATCCGCCGCCGGTCGTGGGCAGTTTGAAAGTCGACGGGAACTTGCTCCGCTTCACGCCCCGCTATCCGCTCGAACCCGGCTTGAGCTATCGCGCAGTCCTCGATCGCGGCAAGCTGTCGGCCGGGGGCGGCAAACCGGGCGACGCCGTCTCGGCCGTTTTTCCGATCGAGAAACTCAACTCTCGGCCCACGACCGTCGTGGAGCACATCTTTCCCACGAGCGACCGATTGCCTGAGAATCAACTCAAATTCTACATCCACTTCTCCGCCCCGATGAGCCGCGGCGAAGCCTACCGGCGCGTGCACCTGATCGACTCGGCGGGCAAGGAAGTCGAAGCGGTCTTTCTCGAATTAGGCGAAGAGCTGTGGGACGGCAAGGGGCAGCGTTTCACGCTGTTCTTCGATCCCGGACGCCTGAAACGCGGATTGAAGCCGCGCGAAGAGCTCGGCCCGACGCTCGACGAGGGGAAAAGCTACGCGCTCGTGGTCGACGTCGATTGGCGCGATGCGGCGCGCGTGCCGCTGGCGGCCGGCGCGCGCAAGAAGTTTTCCGTCGGCCCGCCCGACGAAGACCCGGTCGACCCCGCGCGCTGGAAACTCGAGGTGCCCGCTCGTGGCAGCGTCGATCCGCTGGTGGTGCGCTTCGGTGAATCGCTGGATCACGCGCAGTTGGAACGCGTGGTGTGGGTCGCCACAGAATCGGGCAAGAAGATCGCCGGCTCGATTCTCACCGCCGACAACGAATCGCGCTGGCAATTCACGCCCGAGCGGCCGTGGAGCGTAGGCCGCTATCAACTCGCGGCGGAAACCACGCTGGAAGACCTGGCCGGCAATTCCATCGGGCGCCCGTTCGAAGTGGACGAGGTCGGACCCGTGCAAGAGCGCATCGAAGCCAAGACCGTTTCGGTTCCTTTCACAATCGGCCCGTCGCGGTAATCGGCCGCGTCGCAAGTAGCGCCAGCGTCGCCCAGCCGGAGGTCGAGAGGCGCTGGGCGTAGCTGTCGGCCCCCGGAGGCCGGGTCGTGGGGGGCCACCCGCCGTCCTCCGCTTGTCTGGCCAGCAGATACTCCCGACCGCGCGCGATCAACGGCCCCAACCTGGCACGGTCCTCCTGGGCGGCCAGCGCAAGCAGCACAACCGCGGTGTCGAACGATTCCGGGGGCGCGTTGACAAATGGCCCCCAGCCGCCGTCGGTCGATTGGCCGCCGCGAATCAGCTCCAACGAGCGCCCGCGCTGCGCTTGTGCCGGGCGGCTCTTGTCGTCCACGAGTGCCCACAGCGTGGCCGCCGCGTCGAGCACGCTTTTCGGTTCAGTCGCCAGGAACCAACGGCTCGCCCTGGTCAAAGCCGCACGGTGCATTGGTTGGCCGGCCGCCGCCAACGTGCGCATGGCCATGAAGCTGGCCAACGCCCGCCCGTACGTGGCCGGCGAGCCGAAGTTGCCCGGCGCGTCGATTTCCCAATTCCCCTCGGGCGTTTGCGTCTCGGCAACCAACGCCGCCGCTCGTTCGAGCGTGCCCTGATCGGCGATCAAGCCGGCGCCTACGGCTTCGACCAGCGCGGCGGCGAATTGGATGCGGGCCAGTTTCTTGTCTTTGAACGGCCCATCGGGTCCGTTGTCGTCCCAGCGTTCGGGAGTCGCCAGAAAACGCACCGTGTCGGCCACCGGCGCGCGATCGGCGAGCATGCCGTCCCTAGCGGCAACCATTAGCGCCCGGGCCGCGTCGCCGTTGTTGTGGCAGGAGTAACAGCCGTTTTCCTGTTTCCACTTGGGAACTTCGACGGCGAGGAACCGAACGGCGCGGCGTTCGGGAGAGGCGGCGGGGAGGTGTTGTGCAAAACCGCAAGCGGCTTTGAGCAGGGTCGCGACAAAGAGGGCCCATGGCACAATCGCAATAGGTCGGCGTTTGGGCGTCATGGCCTTGCGGCTCAAATGCGCTCGATGATCGTGGCGGTGGCCATTCCATGGCCGATGCACATCGTTTGCAGGCCGAGCTTGCCTCCGGTGGCTTCCAGCCCGGTGAGCATCTTGGCGAACAGACCCGCGCCGGTCGCGCCTAGCGGATGCCCGTGCGCGATCGCGCCGCCCCAGGGATTGACCTTCTCCAGGTTGGCTTTCAACTCGCGGGCCCAGGCGATGACGACGGTGGCAAAGGCTTCGTTGATTTCGATCCAATCGATGTCGTCGATCACCAGGCCGGCCCGTTTGAGGGCTTTTCTGGCGGCGGGAATGACGCCGGCCAGTTGCAGCCGCGGATCGTCGCCCACGGCCACCCGCGCCAGAAAGCGGGCCCGCGGACGCAACCCGTCCGCAAGCGCCACTTCGCGATCGGCAATCAGCACGGCCGCGGCGCCGTCGGAAATCTGGCTCGAATTGGCCGCCGTCACCACGCCGTTTCCGTCGGGGCGAAATACGGTGGGCAGCGACGCGATCTTGGCCGGATCGATCGTGTCGCGAATGCCTTCGTCGCGCTTAAGTGTCATCGCCTTGCCTTCGCCGTCGAGCCCGGCGGTGGGCAGGATCTCGCGATTGCGCCCGTCACGCGTCGCGGCGCTTGCGCGGCGATGGCTTTCCTTGGAAAATTCGTCGACGTCGGCGCGCGTGATCTTGTATTTCTCCGCCATCAACTCGGCGCTTTCGCCCTGGTGCACCAGGTTAAAGCGGACCAGCTCGGGATTCAGCTTGTCGAGCGAGCCGACGTCGCTGAACATCGGCGCGCGGGTCATGTGCTCGACGCCGGCCCCGATCGCGTAGTATGCGTCGCCCGCGGCCACTTCTTCGGAGGCGAAGTGAACGGCCTGCTGGCTGGAGCCGCACATGCGGTTGAGCGTCACGGCCGGAACTTCGACCGGAAAGCCGGCCAAAAGCACGGCCAATCGCCCGACGTTGGCGCCCTGTTCGCCGGCTTGCGTGACGCAGCCGGTGACCACGTCTTCGATTTTGGCCGGGTTAACTTTTGCCCGCTCGCACAAACCGGCCAGCACGCCGGCCAGCAGCGAATCGGGCCGAACCTTGCGAAAGACGCCCTCCCGGCGGGCAAACGGAGTCCGCACGGCCTCGATGACAACCGGTTGTGGCATGATCGGTTTCCTCGCTGTGAAGATGAAGCTTGGGCTGGCGTGGGACGATCCGCCGTCGCCGTTGGCTCCGGGCAAAACGTCCCTTTCACATTTTAGCGCCCGCGGTCTGGGCGTAGTAGTTGCCGTATTTTTCCCGCAGGGCGGTCTTCAAAAACTTGCCGGCCGACGTGCGGGGGATTTCGTCGGCGAACTCCACCGCGTCGGGCAGCCACCACTTGGCAAAGTGCGGCCGCAAAAAGTCGATCAGCTCGCCGGGCGTGGCGGCTCGCTCCTTTTTCAACACCACGATCGCCAGCGGCCGCTCGTCCCACTTGGGATGCGCGGCCGGAATCACGGCCGCTTCGGCCACGGCCGGATGGCCCATCAGCGCGTTTTCCAGCGCCACGGAGCTGATCCATTCGCCGCCGCTCTTGATCACGTCCTTGGCCCGATCCTGCAAGTGCAGGCAGCCGAACTTGTCGATGGCCACGATGTCGCCGGTCTTGAACCAGCCGTCTTCGGTAAACGACGCCTGAGCGTCGGGCCTGTTGTAATAGCCGCTGGCAATCCAGGGACCGCGCACCTCCAGCTCGCCCATCGACCGGCCGTCCCAGGGAACGAGGCCGTTTTCGCCGCGGGCCCGGATTTCGACCAGGGGGCACGGGCGGCCCTGCTTCGCCTGGAAGTCGTATTGCTCTTGGGCGGACGCATCGGCCAGCCGATACGGAATGCTGCCGATGGTGCCCATCGGGCACAGCTCGGTCATGCCCCAGGCGTGCAACATCCGCAGGCCGTGCCGCTCGGCAAAGCCCTCGATCATGCTGCGCGGCGCCGCCGAGCCGCCGGTGACGACCGCGCGCAAGCTCGAAAGATCGTACTTGCCCGGGTTCTCGTCCAGAATCTCGAGCATGCCCAGCCAGATCGTGGGCACGCCGCCGGTGATCGTCACCCTCTCGCCCGCCAAAAGCTCGAGCAGGCTGGGCGGGTCGAGGTGCGGTCCGGGGAAGACTTGCTTCGATCCGACCAGCAGGCAGGTGTAGGGCAAACCCCAGGCGTTGGCGTGGAACATGGGCACGACGGCCATCACGACGTCGCGTTCGCCCAGCCCCATGGTGTCGACCATGGCGGCGCCCATTGAGTGCAGGACGATGGCCCGGTGCGAGGCCAGTACGCCCTTGGGCATGCCGGTCGTTCCGGACGTGTAGCACATGGCGGCGGCTTGTCGTTCGTCCAGATCGAGATACTCGAACTTCGACTCGTCGGCGTCGGCGAGCAGTGCCTCGTAGTCGAGCGTGTCTTTCGGAAGCGGCTTGTCGGTGGCGCGGACGACGATCACCCGCTTGAACCCGCCCCCCTTGCGAAACCTGGCAAACAAATCCCATAGCACTTCGTCGACAATCGCGATCTTGTCGCCGGCATGTCCGGCGATGTAGGTCAGATCATTTTCGTGCAGCCGCAGATTGAGCGTGTGCAGCACGCCGCCGGCACAGGGAATCGCCATATAGGATTCCAGGTGCTGATAGTGATTCCAGCAGAAGGTGGCCACGCGGTCGCCGTCTTCGAGCCCCAGTTTCTTAAGCGCCACGGCCAGCCGCTTGGCCCGGCGGATCATGTCGCCGTTGGTGTAGCGGTGGAGCGACTTGTCGGGCCGCCGCGTGACGATCTCGCGATCGAAGTGCAACTGCTCGCTGCGGCGCAGCATCGCGGGAATGGTCAGTTGGAAGTCCATGATCAGGCCGTGCATGGTCGTTCCTCGTCGAAGAATCGCGTGTGGATGGTGGTGGTGACGATTTGTCGTTTGCGAAGCGCGGGACGTGTCCGCCGCGTCAATTGTAACCCGCCGAAACGCGTGGCAACACACCCCCGCTCCCGCTTCAGCCTCCTGACTTCTGCCTTCCGCCTTCCGCCTTCCGGACGGCCGCGATCGGCAGGCGATTCTCGATGGCCCAGCTTTCCCAATCGGCCGCGGTTCGCGTGGCGAAAATGCCCTTAAGCTCCTCGTAGGTTCCTTCCTTGAGGCCCAACAGCTCCTGCATTTTCGCCCAGAATTGCGGCTCCAGGGCGCCCACGGCCAGCCAGCCGTCGCGCGTCGGATAGAGGTTGTACATCGGCAGCGTGCCGGCGAGCCGTCCGCCGGGCGCGGTGATGTCATAACGCAGCGGGATTGTGAAAAAATCGAGCGCGCCGGCGATCGGCACGTAGCTGAAAACACCCTGGCCCGTTCGCGCTCGCTCCTGCAAGACGGCCAGCGCGTGCGTGACCGCGGTCTGCGCGCCGGCCATGTCGGCCAAAAGCGTAAGCGGCATCGCCGGCGGAGCGAGCAGCCCCACGCTCGCCTGATACGTCAGATCGTGACCGGTCAATTCTTCGTTCGGCGGCGCGTAGCCGACGATCGCCACCTGGCACAGCCGCGGAAACTCGGCGTGCAGACGTTCCCACGACAGGCGCAACCTCGCCAGCGAGGAAGGCAACGTGGAGGTAAGCAGCAAGTCGGCTTCAGCCAGATGCGCGTCGATCTGCTCACGTCCAGCCGGCTGCTTTAGATCGAGTCGGACAACGTGCTGACCTGCGGTTAGTTCGCGATACAACTCGGGGCAGTTCCGCGCGAGCGGATCGCCGGTCGGAGGTTCGACCTTGACCACGCTCGCGCCAAAGCGGTGCAGTTGCCAGACCGCCGCCGGCCCCGGCATATTGAACGCAGTCGACACCATCTTGATTCCGGCCAGCGGTTGCATGGCATCATGCTAACCCGACGCGCATGCGAGGGAAACATACGGTTAGCGGGTATTCCGAGGGCAACTTGATTTTGATCGTGGGGCCTGCGAGATTGGGCGCTTTTGGGAGGGCCAAGCAGTATGCCGAACGTCGATTTGCCCGCCGGCCTGGTGGCTGCCGGCACGAAAGCCAAAACGGCCGCCAGTGTGTGCTTTCTGGAAGGGCCGGCTTGGCACAAAAGCGGCGACTTGTATTTTAGCGACATCGCGGGCAACCGCATTCTCAAGATGGCGCCCGACGGCGCGGTTTCGGTGTTTCGCGAAGACAGCGGGCGGACCAACGGCAACACGTTCGACGCCCTAGGACGCCTGATCAGTTGTGAAGGCGGCGAATTCGGCCCAGGCGGAAGACGGCGCATTGTGCGCACCGACGTGGAAACGGGCAAAGTCGAAGTGCTCACCGATCGCTTCGAAGGCAAGCGCTACAACGCGCCCAACGACGCTTGCGTCGACACCCGCGGACGCATCTGGTTTACCGATCCCTACTACTGGATCGACCACGACAGCCTGGAAATGGGCTGCGAGGCCGTCTACTGCATCGACGGAAAAACCGTGCGGCGGGTCGTTTCGCAGCCCCAGATCGGCCGGCCCAACGGACTGGCGATCACGCCCGACGACAAGACGCTGTACGTCATCGACAGCCACAACGTCGCAGGGGGCAACCGCAAGATCTGGGCCTTCGACGTCGAGAGCGACGGCAGCCCGGCCCATCAGCGGCTGGTGTACGATTTCGGGCGCGGACGCGGCGGGGACGGAATGCGTCTCGACCGCAAAGGCAATCTGTGGGTCGCCGCGGGCGTGTTGAAAGCACGAAACCCGTACGAAACAACCGAAGTGCAAACCGGCATCCACGTCATCTCGCCCGAGGGCAAATTGCTGGGCAGAATCCCGATTCCCGAGGACGTGCTGACAAACCTGACCTTCGCAGGGCCGGAGATGAAAACGCTCTTTGTCACCGCGGGCAAAACGTTGTTTCAATTCGAAACCCAGGTCAGCGGCTACTCGCTCTATCCGCCGCTGACATAAAGCGCCAAGTCGACAGCCTGAGCGTGGCCTGCGGTGGCGCGTTGTGGTACGCTAGGGGACGAATGCTTGCGAACACGGAGGCAGACGATCTTTGCCATGCGAGTTTTTGCCGTCGAACGCCCCGAATTGGCGCCGCTGGAAATGCCGGCGCGATTCAAACACGACATCGCGTATTTCATGACCCCGCCGGGCGAGCGCGGTGTCCCGCCGTTGCCGGCCGGCCAGTACTGGGTCCGACTGGAAGAAGCGCGGCGCTGGCTGGCCGACGGCGTGCTTTTGCTCGTCTCGCCGCTCGACAGCGAGCATCAGACCGAAGCCGAAATCACTGACGAGCAGCAGATGTGGCTCGAATGGATGGTCGCCAACGACGTCGAGCGCGTGCGGCTCGAGACCTAATGTCGTGTGTGTGCCACTGCTGGGCAAGCCAGCAGTGGCACCCGAAATTCAAACACTGACAGAGCACTAGCCAGAGCGTCGCGCGACCCGATCTCCGGCCAGCACCACAACCCTCTTCGCCACCAACGAACGACGCTCAGCCATGCGGCAAGCCGGAACCATCACGACCAAACAAGACGCCGAGCGATTTGCCAACTACCTGCTTTCGCTGGGAATCACGTCCAAGATCGAGCCGTCCGATGGCCAGTGGGCGCTCTGGATCCACGACGAAAACCAGATTCCACGCAGCAAGCAGGAGCTGGAACAGTTTCGGCTCGAGCCGAACGACGAGCGTTACAAGGCCGCCGAACACGCCGCGCGCCTCGCACGCCGCGAGGCCACCGAAAAGAAAAAGCAGGCCGACCGCAATTTTATCGACATGCGCGACGAGTGGGCCAAGCCCTGGCGGCGCCGCCCCATTACGCTGTTGATGGTCATTGCCAGCGTCGCCCTGGCGCTGGACATTTTCCAGGTGCACGAGAACCTCTGGCTGTTTTCGTGGCCCAAGATTCTCGAAGGCCAGGTCTGGCGCCTGGTGACCCCCGTCTTCTTGCATGCGGCGCTCAATGCCAATCCGCTGCACCTCGTGTTCAACATGTTCTGGCTCTTTGACCTGGGCACGCTCATCGAGCGCCGGCTCGGCTCGCTGCGCTTCGCGGCCCTGGTGCTCCTGGTGGCCGTAGCTTCCAACTACGGACAATACCTGGCCGTCGGCCCGAATTTCGTCGGCATGTCGGGAGTCGTATATGGGCTGTTCGGCTATGCCTGGGTGCGCGGCCGGCTCGATCCCACCTCGGGACTGTATCTGCGCCCGATGGTCCCCATGTTGATGATGGGCTGGTTTGCCCTGTGCGCGATCGGCGCCATTCCCAACGTGGCCAACTGGGCTCACGGCGTGGGCCTGGCCGCCGGGGCCGCATTGGGTTGCCTGCCGCACCTCCAAAAGACCTTGCGCCGAAATACTTGACGCTCCAACACGAGAGCGGCTAGCGTAGACACGATGAACTGCTCCACACCCTTGACCAAAGCACCCGCCCCGGAGGTCTTTTGATGATGTCTCGCACCGCGACGTATGGTTTTGCGTTCTTGGCGCCCTTGGCCCTTGTGCTCGTTGCTTGTCCGGCAAGCCGGGGCGCCGAGAAATACCCCAGCTTCGGAAAGATCGTGCGCAAGGACCCGCGGCTCGACAAGATCGTGCCCCCCGATGCCCGCATGGAACAGCTCGCCGACGGGCTCGACTGGTCGGAAGGTCCGGTGTGGATCAAAGACGGCGGCTACCTGCTGTTCTCCGACATTCCGAAGAACAGCGTCATGAAATGGAAAGAGGGCGATGGCACGAGCCTGTTCCTGAAACCGTCGGGCTACACCGGAGTCGTCGACTACAGCCCCGAGCCGGGCTCGAACGGGTTGAACGTCGACGCCCTGGGCCGGATTATCTTCTGCGAACACGGCGACCGGCGCGTCTCGCGGCTGGAAAGGGAGGGCGGCAAAAGAACGCTCGTCGACAACTACCAGGGCAAAAGGCTCAACAGCCCCAACGACTCGACGTTCAAGTCGAACGGCGATTTGTACTTCACCGATCCGCCCTACGGGCTGCCGAAAAATTTTGACGATCCCCGGCGCGAGCTCGACTTTTGCGGCGTCTATCGGCTGAGCAACGACGGGCAGTTGACGCTCTTGACCAGCGACATGACGCGGCCCAACGGCATCGCGTTTTCACCCGACGAAAGGACGCTCTACGTCGCGCAGAGCGATCCCCAGGCGGCCATCTGGATGGCGTATGACGTGAAGCCCGACGGCACGCTGGCCAAGGGGCGCGTGTTTTTCGATGCGACCGCCTGGGTCAAAGAGGGCAGGAAGGGTTTGCCCGACGGCATGAAAGCCGACGCGCTGGGCAACCTGTTCGCCACCGGGCCAGGCGGCGTGCACATATTCGCTCCCGACGGCACGCACCTGGGCACTTTCGAAACGGGCGAAGCCACGGCCAACTGCAACTGGGGCGATGACGGCAGCACGCTGTACATCACCGCCGACATGTACCTGGTGCGCGTGAAGCTCGCCACCAAGGGCAAGGGCTGGTAGCGTCGAACTCGCTTCTACTTTCTCCCGCTCAACTTTCTGTTGTCGCTTTGCGACAACGCGGGTGGCTTTTTTCGATTTTCAAAATCAGGCCACTTGGCCTGGAAATGGGGCGGGAGTTTTTCATAGCTATACAGCGTGCGCGCGAAGAATGGCCCGCGCCGCGCGGAAGTGACCGCGCGCGTTGGATTTAGAGTAATTCGCGGCGCGGAATTCCATCGCACCCCCCGAAGTGAAGAACTTTGGCGCGCGCTGAGAGTGGCCCACGGTACCTTAAATCAGGTTTTCGCCCGGCCGTCAACGCACGTTTTCGGCCAGGGCGGGTGCAGCCTGCGGTTTGCAGGGTTTCTGAAATTGGTTACAAGGTTGGGATT
>JBBDNV010000181.1:0-12116 GCA_040877415.1 Pirellulales bacterium | reverse complement strand
GCCAGTTTCTGCTGTTGCAGCAACTCGCTCGTGACGTCGTGCACGGTGACGATCAGGTGCTGCGGCGTCTGGTCGCCTTCGAACACCGGCGCGGCGTGCACCTGAAAATAGCGGTTGTCGCCGGAGCGCAACGTCGAGGTGCTGGCGCGGGCCGTGGCCAGCGCCGTGTGGAAGGGGCAAAAGTCGGGGCCCAGAATCTCGGGACTGCCCAGCACGGTGTAAAAGTTCAAGCCGATGACGTTGTCGCGCCCGGTCCACTCGCGCAGCCGGCCATTGCCCCAGATGATCGTATTCTCCGAATCGAGCACCACGATCCCGTCGGGCATCCCCTCCAGGATCCGCTCGTTCTGCAGCAGCTTGCCGATTTGAAACGCGTCGCCGAGGTGTTCGGCGGCCACGTACAGCCCGGCGAACGACTCGCGCGCAAGCCGGCTGAGCGCCCGCAGCGGACTTTGCACCTGGACAACTTCGAACGAGCCGCGCAGTTCGCCCAGCAGTTGCTGCTGCCGGGTCTGAGCATCACCGACAAAAAGAAGTTTGGGTTTTGCCGACAAAATTGGATACTCCGGAGAACGCCAGCGCTATTATAGGAGTGACCCAAAACCGGAACAACCGCTATCGCGCCCCCGCCGCGGCGCTATGCTAGAGAATCGGAATACGCGGCACGATTTATTGACACGCGCTACCGGGCCGAATCGTTTTTCCAACCAGACCGAATGGGCGACGCCCGGTAGCGGCGCGCCATCCGTTACAGCCCCCAGGGACGCGGCGCGTCGTGGCCCCCGGGCGGATGCGCGACCGAGCCGCGCGGCGCAACATCGTATTGCGCACGATGCTTGCGGCGTGCCGGGGCGACTCGCTCCTCTTTTCGTTGCCAGCCGTACAGGATGACCCCCGCCCCTGAAGTCGGGCCCCGTCGGGCTCGTTGGCGCTTCAGTCATCCTCGAATCCGGGTCGATGAAGAATTCTGCTCGAGCAAGATCTGCCGTCCGTTTTGTGGCTCCGTGGAGAGCGATCGCATGGTTCGCGCCTTCTTTCTGGCCCTCGGCCTGTACGCCTTTTTGCTGGGCCTGGAGTGCCTGGTGCTCGACAAAGCCGTGCTGCACACCAAGCAAAACGGCGCCGCCGAACAGATTGCGACGCCGTTTCGCGAAATCACGCCCGCCGACTGGGCACCCTGGAGCCTGCTCTCCGGCGGCGCCGTCGTCATGCTCTACTCGTTCACGCTTCCGGCCAAGATGCGCACCTAGCGCGATGCACCGCGTCGAGCCCGGCACAACGCGCGGTCAGTCGACGCGCACGCCGTTTCTGTAGCGCTCCTGGAGGATGATCTTTCCGTCCTCATCCCAGTCGACCCAAACGCCGTTGCGGTCGCCGTGCAGATGGCCTCGGACGGCCGCGGGCGCGCCGTTCTTGAACCAGTAGCGGGTTTCACCGTTGGCCTTGCCGGCCACGAATTGCCCGCTTCCGCGCAACTGTCCGTTCTCGTACCACTCGGACCAGGTTCCCTGGCGCTCGCCCTTGTTAAACGGCACCTCCGCCCGTTTTTGCCCGTTGAGGTGCCAATAGGTCTGCACGCCGTCGGGCTGGCCCCGATCGTAGGTCAAATCCGCCGCCTTGGTCTGGTTTTGGTACCACTCGAGCCACGGTCCGTGTTGAAATCCGTCGACGTATTTGCCTTCGACCTGCTTGCTGCCGTTGGGAAACCACAGGATGGCCGGGCCGTGGCGCACGCCATTGACAAACTCGGCGTGGAGCTTCTCTTTCCCGTCGGGATACCATTCCTCGACCGGGCCGTGCCTGATGCCGTGCGTGTAAGGCACCTCGGCCTTCTTTTGAGCGTTGGGATACCACGTCGTTTCCAGCCCTTCCTTGAAGCCGTTATCGAAGTTCACGACCGCCTGCTGCTGGATTCCGTCGGGAAACCACTCGATGAATTCTCCCTGCTTCCTGCCCTGGTCGTAGGAGGCCTCGCGGCGCTTGCGTTTTTCGCCGTACCACTCGGTCAGCTTGCCGTCCCGCTGGCCCATGTCGAAGTGACTTTCCAGCATCATTTTCCCGTCGGCGAAATAGCGGACTTCCCGTCCATTTTTCCAGCCGTCGCGGTAGATGCCTTCGGCGCTTTTCACTCCCGACTCGTACCACTCGGTCCAGGGGCCGTCTTTCGCGCCGTTCGCGTAGTTCTCCTCGCAGGTCGGTTTGCCGTTCGAATAGAATTTCGTCCGCTTGCCGTGCGGAATCCAACTGCCGACGTCGTTCTGAATAACCTCCGTGCGCAGGCGCGTCGTGCCGTCGGGAAATTTTTTTTCGACGACGTTGGTCTGGCGCGGGCTGGCTGCCAGCAGCACGGCGACACCGGTCAAATACCACGCGATCATGAGAAACGGGGCTCCGGGTACGCGGCGGAAGACGCCCTATGTGTCAGTGTACCTCACGGGCACAGCCGAGAAAAACACCCCTCCCCCGGCGGCGCCCAGAGCCGAGAGAGACGCGGAAATCGGCACCCGGCGTCATGGTCGTCCGGCGCGGACACCTGGGCCTTGTGAGCCGCCCATTTCCCTGGCCAAAGCGACGAGCGGTCGTCAGCGCGTGCCCTCGCGGAGCGCGTCAAAATACTTCTTGGCGTGGTCGCGGTAGTCGCGCGGCAGGCGCTGTTCGACGAGCGCGTCGGCGGCGTTCTGCCGGGCCTCGGAAAACTCGGTTTGGATTTCCTCCCGCGCCCGGCCTTTGCGGTTGGGGCCATCGGCTTCGCCGACGACGGTTGCGGCGCCTTTGCCCGGCTGCTGTCTGACCGCCGAGTCGTAGAGCTTGCCGCCGGGTTTCGTTTCGGGTCCGAGTCCGGGCCCCAGCCCCACGCCGATGCCCTTGCCGCCGCCGCGCTCGCGAAAGCGGGGGTCCAGCTCGCCGCCGTGCTTGGCCCAATCGCCGCCCTGGCAGGCTTCGCAGCCGAGGCCGTCGCACTCCATGCAGGCCATGGCCTTTTTACAGTCGGCGACTTGCTCCAAGGCTCCTTCGAGCATCTCCATTTCCTCGAGATCCTCTTGCATACCGGCCAGATCGTGAGCCAACTGAGCCAAGGCTGCCGCGGCCTTGTCGCAATCTCCCTGGTTCAGGCACTGGGCCGCCTCCTTCAGCGGCGCTTGCATTTGCGCGAGCTTTTCCATTGGTGCCCGTTGGGCGGCCAGCTTGTCGAGCTGCTGTTGCAACTCCTCGGCCTTCGCCACGTTGCCCGCGCGACGCTCCTCATCGATTTGCTCTTGCAGCTTGCGCTCGCGCTGGTTTTGGGCCTGGAGCTTCTCTTCGAGGGCCCGCTGCAACTGGTCCAACTGCTTGGCTAGCGCCTTTTGGGCTTGCGGGTCGAGCCGGTCGCCGGCCAGATCCTCGCGCAGCTTTTCAAGATGTTTCATGGCGCCTTCGAAATCGCCTTTTTCGAGCGCCTGGCCAAGCTTGTCGGCGGGCCCCTTTTCCAGGTCGTTCAGATTGGCCAACTGTTTTTTCAGCTCGCCGGCGCCGGACAGCTCGCGGCGGCGTTTCTCGGCCTCTTTCACCAGGTCGTTGAGCGCAACGAGCGTTTTCTTGCGATCGAGCGCGGTTGACTCGGCGACGTCTTTGGTGCCCAGCTCGAGTCTGGCCAACAGGGGATCGAGTTCGTCGAGCCCGCGTTCGGCGGCTTCCTTGCGCCGCGCTTCGATCTTTTTGGCGAGGCTGCGGGTCGAGGTCTGCGTCTGGAATTGCTGGTCGGAGGTGACATTGGCGGGCGCTTTGGGAGCGCGTACCGGAACGAAGACCGCCAGCGCGACGGCCAACGCCGCGGGAACCACCGGCAAGAGGGCCCGCCGATCCGGCCGCACGCGGAACCGATCGGCCACGTCGACGTGGCGGATCGATCGCACGGCGTCGCGCGCCAGAGCCTGCCCGATCTCGGATTCCAATTGTGCCGGCGCAAGCGCCAGCGTGCTGGAGACGCGCTCTTTGAGTCCGAAGCGGCGGTCGATTTCCAGGGCCGCTTCCAGGCTGCTCTGCCGGCGCAGCCAGGTCCACAAGACGGCCGCGGCCAATCCGCCGCCAAGCGCCAGCGCGAGCCAGCCCGTCGCCCACGCCTGCTGGCCCACGGGCGCCCAGAATTTGCCCGCCCCAATCGCCAGCACGGCCACCAGCAGCGTGAAAAACCAGCACCAGGCCAACTTGCCGGCCAGCGATTCGACGAGCAGCCGGCGACGGGCCCGTCGTACTTGCCTTTCGAGCGTTTCCACCGCGGAATCCTCCCGGCCGGTTTTTCAGTGGGGCGCGCCACTTGCGATCATTATAGGCGACCTTCGACAGAGCGTGCCACGGGGCATACTAACCCGACGCGCCAGCGAGGGAAGGCGTTCCGCCCGCCGCCATGCTGTTGACGCGTTTTCGCCCTCGCGGGCGCGTCGCGTTCGTATCCGTCGGAGCATCAAATCCCGCAATTCACACTGGAAATTGCCGCAATTCGTGAGACAATGACAACTGGACAGCAGGCCAGCGGCAAGGGGCATCCCTTCTTGAACGTGAGGAACACTGACATGTACCGGCATCTCTTGGCCCGACTTTTGCGCCCCCGCCGTCGCACACTAGCCCGAAGCGCCAGCGAGGGAGAAGCGCCGCGAGTGTTGAGTTTCCCTCGCTTGCGCTTCGGGTTTGCATCGCGCCGCCGGGGATTTACCTTGGTCGAATTGCTCGTCGTGATCGCGATCATCGCCATGCTGGTGGGACTTTTGATTCCGGCCGTGATGCGGGCCCGCGAAGCCGGGCGGCGAACGACGTGCCTGAACAACCAACAAAATATCGGCAAGGCGATCCTGAACTACGTGACGTCCAAGGAAAAGTTTCCGCCGCTGTTCAGCCTGCAGCCCGACCCTAATAGCTACAACCCGTCGCCGCAAGCCGTCGGCTGGGTTCCGCCGATGCTCCCCTACTTGGAACAGAATCCGCTGTATCAGGCCTTTCAGGCGAACCGCTGGAAAGGCGATCTGTCGGTTCCGAATGATGGATTGCAAAACGCGGAAGTCGAAATACTTATTTGTCCCAGCCGCAACCCGACGAACACTCCGGCGCCGCTGAGCTACGTCGTCAACGCCGGCGTGCAGGATTGGTATTCCGACACCCTGCCGCTTGACTACAAGGAGAATGGCCTGTTCTTCGACGACTATGCCTGGAGGCCGCAGGTGCTTAATGCCAGTTATTTGAAGCCACCCGTCACCGACATCACGTACGTCAGCAAGCATGACGGGACAAAAATGACGATGATGGTCACCGAGAACCTCGACGCGCTGGACTGGATCGCAGTCGAAACAACGCCTCTGCCGGGTCCATCGAGTCCCGCTCCTAAGCAGCCGACTTACTTGCCGATGAACCGGAACGTCAAAACCTGGTGGCAGGCATTCACCTGGATTGTTTATCAGCCGGCGAACACCCCTAACTGGGGCCTCAAGGGCTTTGCCTTCGGAACGAGTCACTTCAACCAGCCGGTGCAAGGCAACGAGTCGGATCTCTATTGGGGGCGGCCGTCGAGCGCCCACTCGGGTGGCGTCATTGCCACAATGGCCGGCGGACATTCGCAATTCTTAAGCGACGAGATCGATTGGCGCGTGTACTGTCTGCTCTTGTCGCCGGATAGCCAGAACGTGAAAGATTCCAGATATCCTGCGCCCTACGGGCCGTCCCCACCGGCTGTGCAGTTCAAGTATCCGGCAAACTGGTACACCCTGCAGCCCGTGCCGAACACCCCGCCATTGCCGCTGCTCAAACCGCTGACGGAGGTTGACGTCAATCCGTAGTTTTGGCCGCGCGGCGTCGCAGAAGTCGGAAGCAGCTTTGCAGCCTTAGCGCGTGAAACAAAAACAGGGCTGGTCGCCCCGCGCTCGACCAGCCCTGTTCGTTTTTGCGTTCTGCCTGGCGGCCGCTCGCTAAGCGGCCGGATCGGCGGTTTCCGCCGGTTTATCCAGCGGCCTGGCCGCCGGCTTTGCGGCCGGCTTTTCGGCCGCTTTGGGCGTCTCCGCGACGACTTCGCCGCGCCTGAGCCGCTCGGCCTTTTCGATGGCCGGCCGCAGGGCCGTTTCCACCGCCGGGACGAAGGCCCGAATGAAGTCGCCGATGTAATCCTCGTCCGTGCGGCCGCGGTTGTTGGTGGGGATCGTGCCGAACACGTACAGCTTGTACAGGGCGCGCTCGCCGGCGAACGTCAATTTCTCGTTCGTGGGAGCCAGCCATGTGCCGTCGGCGGTCCAGGACCAATAGCCGCGCTCGGCGTGGGTGCCGGTCGGCTCGGATTTCAAAAAGGTGGTCGTGAAGAATTGAGCCTCTTTGTTGTTGATGTCGAACACCTGGTGCTGCGGCTCGCTCTGCATTTCGAAGCCGGCGGCCGGATAGCAGCGGTCGGGCGTGTGATAAAAGACGTCGCGGAATCGAGCGCACATCATCATCACGCGCACTTCCTCGCCGGCGGCGTTGCGATAGGTGCGGCTCAGCTCGCCCGAGGCCGCGGCGATCTTCAAGATCCTTTCGTCCGTCTTGCCCTCTTGGGCCAGTTGCCACTCCCCGATGTTCGGCGGGATTTCTTTGAGCTGCGCGCCGTAAATCTCCAATTCAGGGAATTCACCCCAGCGCTCGGACCAGACACCCTGGTAATAGCAGGCAACTCCCATCAGCAAGACGGCCGCGGCGATGGGCAGGGCCGTCATGAGCGCGTTACGATTCAGCATGAGATTCCACCCTTGTCGTGGGACAATTTGTCGTGTGATTCGTGGATTCGTCTATGGCAATCTTAACCCTTCCCGGCGTGGTCCTCAACTTTCGCGCCGGCGCGGCAGCCGCAGCACAAGGCCCACCACCAGCAGGGCCACTCCGGCAGCCGCACATGCCGCTAGCGCCGCCATGCGCCGCACCGCGTCGCCGCCGCTGGCGGCAATGCTGGCGGAATCAACCTTCGTGATCCGGTCCGGGGCCAGCCGTTCGACCGTGGCCCGGTCCAGCTCGGCGACGAGCTGGTTCTTGATTGCGCGCAGCGCGTTGAGCTCCTCCTGCTTGGCGGCCACCTGGGCCGAGAAGCTCTCCAGAACGGCCAATTCGTTGGTCTTCCGCTCGATTTCCGAGTTCAACTCCGCGAGCTTGTCCGCCAAAAAACGGCGTTTTATTTCCAGCTCGGACTGCGGCGACCCGTCCGCGGGTTTTTCGGCGGCGGGAGGATCAGCGGTGCGCGCCTCTTTGGGCGCCAGGGCGCGGGCTCGATCGATCATGATGTCCAGATCGTTGTCGTCGATGCGACTCAGGATTTCGCGGCGACGGGCGCACAAGCCTTCGAGGTCTTGCACGGCGAGCCCCTGTTTCAATTGGGCCTCATGCGAACCGCTCGTCTTGTGAATAGCCTCCAGCGTCCGCAGCGCGTCCAATTCCTTCTGATAAACGGTGACCTGCCTCTCGTAGGCCTTCCTCAGCTCGTCCTCGTTTTCCATGCGCAATTGCTTGTCGTGCTGCACGATCTCCCGCAAGTAGACGTCCACCACCTTATCGACGATCTTGACCAGGTCGTCGCGATTGTCGCCTCGCAAGGTGATGCGCATGATCTCGGCGTCGTCGGGATAATCGATGATCAAATGGCCCTTCAGCCAGGCGACCGGATCGTCTTCGTGCTTTTGGACGATCGAGAGCCGGTTGATCTTCGGTTCCCGCAGCGTGCCGTTGAGCACCGCGGGACTCAAGATCAACTGCACTTGTGTGCGTTTGAAAACGGCGAATTCCTCGGCCGCGTCTTGCCTTTTGGCAAGCACCGACGGTGGTGTGCTGGCCACCTTGACGAGAGCATACGCCTCGTATTGCACGGGCACAGAATACCAGGCCGCCGCGGTCGTCAGCACGACGAGGACACCGGCGCCGATGAACAGATTACCCCACAGGCCCCGGCGAAGTGATTCGGCCATGACGCGTCCTCCCTCTTTAGGTAGTGGCTGTCGTTTCGGCCTCGGCCTTTTTCGGCGTTTCGGCCATCAACAATTCCACCCCGTGACGCGCGGTGTCGTCCTTGACGCCGTTGACCACCGAGCCCAGCACCGTGATGCCGACGGAGCGCAGCCGCTCGACGGCATCGTAAACGTTCGGCACCCTGCTCACGTCTCGCAACGCCGACACGATCGCGGCGTCGACGTGCTGGCCGACCAACAGCGCGTCGGCGACTTTGAGCACCGGGCCGGAGTCAATAATGATGTAATCAAACTGGACGCTCAGGGCCGCGATGGCCGTGCCCAGATAGGTGCTCGAAAGGGCCTGCACGCTGCGCAGATCGCAGCGGCCCGCGGGCATCAGCCACAAGTTGGCCGTGCGCGTCGGGTGAATCACCGCGTCGCGTTCGGCCTCGCCGCGCAACAATTCGCACAAGCCCGGATCCTGCGGCATCTCGAACACCCGGTGCACGCCGGGATTGCGAATATCGGCGTCGATCAACAAGGTGCGCCGGCCGCTGCGTGCGAGGCTGGCGGCCAGTTGGCTGCACGTAGTGGTCTTGCCTTCGCGTGGTTCGGCGCTGGTGATCATGACGACGCGCGGCGGATCGATGGCCGTGGTATGGATCAGCGCGGTGCGCGTCCCGTCGATGCGTTCGGCCATCAGCGCCTTGAGCACGGCCTGTCCCTTTCCGCCCTTGACGCGGCGGAACGCCCGGCCGGTGATGCTCGGCAATTCGCCCACCACGCGAATCCCCAGCCCGTCGTTGACCTCCTTGACCGAATTGACCTTGCGCGCCTGGAACTCGACGACGGCCACTCCCAGCACGACGAGACTGAAACTCAGAATAAGGGTGAACGACACGGCCACGTATTTTCGCACCGCGTCGCCGCTGCTGTCGGCGATGCTGGCGGCGTCAACCTTCGTGATGCGGTCCGGAGCGAGCCGTTCGACGCCGGCCACGTCCAGTTTGCCCCCGAGCTCCTTCTTGATCGCTTGCAGCGCGTTGAGTTCCTCCTGCTTGGCGGCCACCTGGGCCGAGAAGCTCTCCATTTTGGACACTATATCGGTATTCTTCTGGACCTCCACGTCCGCCGCATCGAACTGCCCTTGAAGAAACTTGCGCTGCGCTTGCAAATGCTCCTTCTCCATCGGATAGCGATCCTTCTCCCGTTCGCTTTTTTTGGCGGCCAGCATGTCGAGAAGCCTGGGCCGCAGTTGGCCCCTGCGTTCGTCGATGCTCTCGTCGAGGTCCAGAATCTGCCGCTGCAGACCGCGAACGGCGGGACTCGATTCCGGTTTGCTCGCGGCGCTGCGAACCTGGTTCAACATATCGTTGAGCGCCACCGCGCGTTGCGTCAATTGATAGAGGATCGGATCGTCGGCCACTCCCGCGTCGACAATCGCGTCGGGGGGACGCGTGCTGGAGGGTTTTTCCGCGCGCGCGTCGAACAGCATGATCTCCATGTCGATGTCGCCGAGTGCTTCCTTGAAATCGTCGCGTTTACGCACGAGATTCTCGAGTTCGAGCGTGGCCATTTGCTTTTTCACCTGGGCCTCATGCGAACCGCTCGTCTTGTGAATGACCTCCAGTGTGCGCAGCGCGTCCAATTCCTTCTGATAAACGGTGACCTGCCTCTCGTAGGCCTTCCTCAGCTCGTCCTCGTTTTCCATGCGCATCTGCTTGTCGTGCTGCACGATCTCCCGCATGTACACGTCGACGACCTTGTCCACGATCAAGAGCACCTCGTTGCGCTTTTTACCCTTCATCGCGATGCGCATGATCTCGGCGTCGTCCGGATAATCGATCACCAACTGGCCCTTCAGCCAGGCGACCTGATCGTCGTTGTTCTCGTGAACCATTGAGAGCCGATTGATCGATTGTTCCCGCAGCGTGCCGTTGAGCACCAGTTGGCTCAAGATCAATTGAACCTGGGTTCGTTTGAAGACCGCGAACTCTTCGGCCGCGGCGCTCGCCTTGTCCAAGACCGCCGGTGGTTTGCCCGACACCTTCAACAGCGCGTACGCTTCGTATTTCACCGGCAGCAAGAACCACAGAATCCCCGCGGCGATGCCGCTGATCGACAGCCCCAAACCCAGCGCCAGTGCCCACCGGCGGCGCACGGCGTGCATCAGTTCCAGCGGATTGGGCTTGGCCGAAAGAATCTCCGGCCGCGGAGGCGGACCATACGACCAATTCAAGGTCGGAACGCTCGGCAGCCGGCTGTCGATGGTCGAAAGCGTGCCGCCCTCCGAATGGGCGCCGTTGCCGTTGCCGCCCGAGTCGGTGTCCGCGGCGGCGCCGTGGTCGTTGGTGTCTTGCTGGAGATCGCCCGGGTCGGAATTTGGATCAAATGGAGCCATCAGTCGTGTTGCCTTATGTCGATTCCGATGGTGACTGAAAGTTGGGAAGTCGACCCTAGCGACGCCCCGTTTTTGCGCCACAAGGGCCTCTCCGCAACCGGCGGACCGCCCGCCTGGTACCCCCGGTTAAAGCGTCTTAATGTGTTGGCAAAACCTGGGTTTTGCCGCTTCCCCGCCCGTCAGGAGGGGACGGGCCCGTTGCCTATTGGCGACGCGCCTCGCAAGCGGCCGTTGGCAATTCGCCACGCGGCCGCCGCTCCCGCCCGCTAGGCCACCTGCAAGGGTCCGGCTTGCCCCTCCTCGATCAACAAGTGCGACAGAATCTGAAATTCGACGTACAAAAGCCCCAGTGCCATCGGCATCATGAACCACCCGGCCAGGTCATGAAAAACCATGTCGGCCAACTCCGGCCCGGCCGTCAGGTGCAGGATGCCGGTCACCGTTATACGCACGATGTTCACCGCCAGTGCGATGGGCACGGCGCTTAATACGATCACGATCCGCTCCCACATCGGCCGGTCGGTCACCAGCGTGATGGCCACGGCCAGAGCCACGAAAATCGTCAGCATACGCAACCCGCTGCACGCCTCGACCACGCCCAATTGCACCTCTCCGATCACGATGCGGTTGCCCTCGCTGTAACTGGGAATGCCGATGGTCTGCAACACGTACGTGCTGGCCATGGTGGCGACCTTTTGCAGCGGCGCGAGCAAACGCGCGTCCAGAAAGCCGGGCAGCGGGAACATGAAGATCAAGAACGCCACCGCCGGTCCGGCCCAACGCAACATCTTCCAGCCGCCAACGAGCAAAAACACCCCGGCCACCGCCGGCACGAAGGAAACCATTTCGGGGAAATGGTTGGGAAAGTAGGTGAACACCAGGCGCATGGCCAGCCCTGCTGACAGCAAGCCCACTCCGGCCCAACGCGCAGCCAGCGTCACAGGGCCAAACGATTCGTGTCGCATCCACAGCAAGATCACGGTGAAGATCGGCACCAGCCAGCCGTGTGAGTATTTGGGATTGTCCCAAAACTGTTTGGCGCCGCGGTAATCGAGCTCGTTCCAGGACACATAGACCAAGATCCCCAAAAGCGCGACCAGGACCGCCCACGGAATCACTTGATCGGAATTCTTTTTCAGCGCGTCCGAGATGTTTTGCTGTGAACTTGATTGGTCCGCCATCTGAAAACTTCTCGAAAAGGTGCCTTGACCGGTAACTCGACGCCGTGAAATCAAAAGACAGCGACCCGACTCGACAAGTATCCCCAAGACCGCGGCTGATGCGCGCTTCGGTCGAGGTGCTACGGGTGGCGCACGGGCGCGCTCACTGGAGGGTCAACCGTAGTTGAAGGTCAGCGAAGCGGGTTGCTACTCCTGCGAGTGTTTATCTTCGGCGTGGACGAACAACCCCCGAACGGGCACACCGAATTCAGCGGACTTGGGGCGGCCGTCATGGCCGCAGCCGCTCATAGACAATTGTCCTGAATTGCCGCCAACATGATGCAATCCACACCCCCTCGAGGCGGCCACCAGTCAGGCTGGCCGACGCGGGGCTCAGAAATTCACGATAAGCGCCCCCCTGCCCGTTGTCAAACGCCTTTACCGTTGCTTAACAAGAGCACCTATTTTTCGTTGATGAGAGTCCAAACTATTTCCCGCTCCCCTACCTCAACATCCCCAAGGAAAAGGAGTTGGATAGTTGGGAAGGCTGCGCGGCAAAAGCGGCGGCTGACAGTGGCTGGGCGTGCTGGTTTTTCTTTGCGGGGGTGGATTGGGGGCAAGGTGTGGGCT
>JBBDNV010000180.1:57548-58998 GCA_040877415.1 Pirellulales bacterium | reverse complement strand
CGAAAAACGGCGGTCGCGAGGTGCCTGTCCCAGTTTTTCAACACGCTGCTAGCCGACCCAGGGCGCGCTAGGGGGATTTCTTCCCCGGCAGAATCAAGCCGGACGCTGGCGGCCAGCAGCTCTTTGGCTCCCACCGGACCGGTGACTTCCATGAGCAGCAAGTCGTCGGAGGGCCGCACGGTGAGCCGAAAATCGAAAAAACTGCAGCAGCGGGATTCGTCCGAAATCAGGCGCGTTGACTCGGCCAGCGTCGCCAGGTCGAAAGCAAACCGAAAGGCAAAGCCGTCGTCGAGCTCGCGAATGTCGCGGGCGCGTGCCCAAAACGACGCCAGCTTTTGCCGACGATTCTCACGTTCATCCACACTCAAGGAGCACGCGACTTGGGTTGAGCGCGCCGGTGTGTCTCGGGTGACTTGCCTTGGGCCACTTTTGAGCCAGTAACCCAGGGCGAAGCCGGCGAAGCCCACGGAAAGCACGGCGGCGGAAGTGCCGATCACTGCTTTGAGCCACATCGAGGGGTCTCCTTGTAGAGCGGGATCGTGTTCTCAACGCGTCACTTCGTCAATATACGGGCCGTACCATGGTACGGAGTCAAGAGGGCGATCGTTCAGTCCCGCGTTAGCTCGTGAAACTCCGAGCCGCGTTGAGGCCCAAGTCGACGCAATTCCGCCGCCTGGCAAGTGAGATTCCGCAACGAAGTTGCGCAACATGGTGAAGTTTGTTTAGGGGGTGTTTGTAACTTCGGTTTGTAAATCTGTACACTAATGGGCTGCCGCCGTATCACAGCCCCCGCGCGCAACTCTTGATCGCGCAGCCGATTCGAGCACGGGGAGGCTTTTCTTCAGCGATTGGCACGCCCGCTGCTTGGTCACCATCTATCGGAACGGACACATCTGACAGCATCCCATCTTTCGCGACAAAGGAGTGTTCTCATGTTGGTGCTCACACGCAAATCAAGGCAGCAAATCCAGATCGGTCCGTACGTCACGGTCACGATCCTAAAGATCAAGGGGCAATCGGTGCGGATCGGCATCGAGGCGCCCAAGGACGTGTGCGTGCTGCGTACCGAGCTGGCCGAGAAGCTCGCCGACGGGGGTTTTGATCCGACGCTGAGGGCCGCCCTGGAAAAAGTTGACTTGGAGTCGGAAATATCTTCGACCCCTGGGAACGAAGATACAGGTGGCCGAGTCAAATCGGCCAATGGGTCCTTGCGATGCCGGGCTTCTCGTGTCGATGCGGCACCTTTGAATTTGCCTTACCAATCGACGGGCCCGGCATCGTTTTTACGTCCTCGCCGTCGGCGGCGTCTGACGATCAAATAATGCGGCTGCGCCAAAGGGGGGCACGCCGAGACCGTGCCTGAAGGCCTCGACGTTTTTTGCACCGCTCGATAGGCATCTTCTGTAAGCGCCACCTTCGCATCCGCGAGAGGCGGCCGCCAAAAGCGGCC
>JBBDNV010000180.1:19077-57538 GCA_040877415.1 Pirellulales bacterium | reverse complement strand
GGGCCCGCCTCTTTTTTTCGCACGAGCCCTCCCGCCCCGGGCCCGCGCACCGGCCATTGCGCATATGCGCAAGTGTAGCGAAACATGCTACATTCAGAATGATGTGCACTCAGACGTTTGCCCGAAGCTTCTGACCCGCGCCGGCTCGTGGCGCGGCAAAGCCGCACGACCCGCGACCCAGGCCGCCATGCCGCCCGCCGCCCTCGAAGCGCTGAATACGGCCCTGGCGCAACATCGCGCCGGCAACCTGCCCCTGGCCGAAAAGCTCTACCGCGAGATTCTCGCCCGGGCGCCCGAATCGGCCGACGCCTGGCACCTATTGGGCGCATTGTGGCTGCAGTCGGGCCGGGCCGCCGAAGCGGTCGAAGCGATCGGCCGCGCGATTGCGCTCGACGCGACGAAGCCCGACTACTACAGTCACCTGGGCGCCGCCTACGGGCAACTGGGGCAACACGAGGCGGCAATTACCACTCTGAGGCGTGCCGTCCGATTGGCACCGCAGTCGGCCGCGGCGCACTATAACCTGGGCACGGCGCTCGTGAACGCCGAGCAGCTTGAACAGGCCGCCACCAGCTTTCGCCACGCGATTGCCGCCGACCCCGGCGCGGCCGAAGCCCACTACAACCTGGCCAACACGCTCCGCGCGTTGAAGCGATTGGACGAAGCGGAAGCCGCTTATCGCCAAGCGCTGCACATCCGGCCCGGGTACGTGAAGGCCCTGATCAACCTGGGCAACGTGCTCGTGGACCGCGAGCGTTATGACGAAGCGGTGGACGTGCTGCGCGCGGCCGTCGCCGTCGATCCGCAGTATGCCAATGCCCATTTGAACCTGGGCAGCGCACTGCGCGACGCGCGGCGGTTCGACGAGGCGGTCGAGTCGCTGCGCACCGCCGTGGCGCTCGACCCACAGTCGGCCGAAACCCACAACAATCTCGGCACGGCGCTCCAGGCTCGGGCCGAATTCGACGAAGCTTGGGCCTGCTACCAACGGGCGCTCGCTCGCAATCCCGATCTGGCGGATGCCCATTTTTCGCGGGCCATCCACCTGCTGCGCGGGGGCGACCTGGAGCAAGGTTTCGCCGAATACGAATGGCGCTGGAAGTGCAAGAGCTTTTCCACGCGCCGCTTCGACGAGCCCCGCTGGGACGGCTCGCCGCTCGAGGGGCGCACGATTCTCTTGCACGCCGAGCAAGGCCTGGGCGACGCGCTGCACTTCATTCGTTACGCCGCCGACGTCAAAAGCACCGGCGGCACGGTCATCGTCGAATGCCCGCAAGGCGTGATAGCGATTCTGGCCCCGTTTGAGGGCATCGACCGCCTGTTTTCCGCCGGCGCGCCGACTGGGCCTTTTGACGTGCATTGCCCGCTGATGAGCCTGCCGGGCGTGCTGGGTTTGTCGATCGACAAGTTGTCTCGCGGCGCGTACTTGTCGGCCGAACCGGCCCGCGTCGAGGCCTGGCGCAAGGAACTGGCCGACCTGGCCGGATTCCGCGTTGGCATTTGCTGGCAGGGCAATCCCAAACACCTGTTCGACGGCCAACGATCGTTTCCGCTGCGCGAGCTCGCCCCGGTGGCGAGGGTCGCCGGCGTGCGGCTGGTCAGTCTTCAGAAGGGTTTTGGCAGCGACCAGATTGGCGTCTTCCCGTTTAACGTGGTCGAGCTGGGAGCCGAGCTGGACGCCGACGGGGCGTTTCTGGACACGGCGGCCGTGATAAAAAACCTCGATCTGGTGATCAGCTCCGATACGGCCGTCGCCCATCTGGCAGGAGCACTGGGCGCTGCCGTGTGGGTTCCTCTTTCGGCGCACGCCGACTGGCGCTGGTTCACCGAGCGCGAAGACAGCCCGTGGTATCCCACGATGCGGCTGTTCCGCCAGACACAGCTCGACCGCTGGGACGACGTATTCGAGCGGATGGCCGCCGAACTGGCGTCACTCGTTTCAAGTTGTGCCTAGCCAACGCTGGCGGCACGCACGAAAACCCGCGCGGGCGATCCCCTTGCAAAGCCCGTTTCCCCCCTCATTCACCGAAAGCGTTGACGCTCGCTTTGCGCGCCGGCTATACTGCAAGCCACCCCGATAGCAGGGTCGGCCGACGATGGTCAAGCCGGGTCGCCCAATGAAGTTCCGCCTCGCAACTTTGACGCTTTTGGCCTTGGGCTTCTCCTTGGGCCCGGCCGCCCCCTGGTTCGCTCCGCGGCTTGCGGCGCAGACGGTTGCCGCCAGCGCGCCCGAGACGCGGGCAGCCGAAACGGCGAAACTCACGCCGGCCGCGCTCGACGCGCTTGTGGCCGGCCAGCCGGGCGGTAGTGCCGAAGGGGCCGCCGACGGCAACGAATCGTTCCTGCGCCGCGCGAGTTTCGACCTCATCGGCCGCCAGCCGACGCTCGAGGAACAACGGCAGTTTGCGGCCGAAACGTCGCCGCAAAAGTACCGCGATACCGTCGAACGGCTGTTGGCGAGCGAGGAGTTTGGCGCGAATTGGGCCGATTACTGGTGCGACACGATCGCCTATCGCGTGCCACCGCCGGAGTTGACGTACCTCGACTATGGCCCGCTGAAAAAATGGCTGGCCGCGAAACTAAGCGAAAACACGCCGTGGAACGAGATCGTCCGCGATCTGCTCACGGCCAAGGGCAAGGTGGACGACGTGCCCGCCGCCACGTTTGTCGGCTATCACGACGCCAATCCCACCAACCTGGCCGGCGAAACGAGCCGCATCTTTCTGGGCCAGCAGATCGGCTGCGCCCAGTGCCACGATCACCCGTTCGATCATTGGAAGCGGACCCAGTTTCACGAATTGGCGGCGTTCTTTGCCCGCGTCAAGGCCAAGCTGCCGCACAACGACGGCGGCGCCACGGTCGTCACGTCGGTGAACAAGGGCGAATACCTGATGCCCAACCTGGAAGATCCGCGCAAGAAGGGGAGCCAGATGCAACCCGGCTTCTTCGACGGCCAATTGCTCAAAAAGGGTCAGAGCGACGAGCGCCGCCGCGGCGAACTGGCCGACTGGATCACCGCGCGCGACAACCCCTGGTTTGCCAAGGCGTTTACCAACCGCATTTGGGCCCGCACGATGGGCCGCGGGTTTTACGAGCCGGTCGACGACCTGGGCGATTCGCGGCGCCCGCTTTGGACCCAAGCTCACGACGCGCTGGCCCGGCACTTTACGGCCACCGGCTACGACATCAAGGATCTGTTTCGGCTGATTGCCAATACCGAGGCCTATCGGCGCGGCGTGCGAATGACGGATGCCGCCCAGACGGACGCGGCGCCGCTGCGCCTGCGGGGCGACGAGGTGTTTGCGGCGCTGGCCGTGGGGATCGAGCTTCCCAATGTCACTCCGCCCAAAGTCGAGCCGACCGGCGCGATACGATTTCCGCCGCCGCCCAAGAGCACCCGCGACCTGGTGAATGACGCCTTCGGCGCCGATCCATCGCTGTCGCCCGTCGACGCTCCGCGGACGATGGCCCAGGCGCTGTGGATGATGAACAACGAACAACTGCAAAACGAGATCGATGCCGCGCCCGAAAGCGGCACGATGCTGTCCAGGCTGCTGGCCGCGCAACAAGACGACCACGCGGCCTGCCGCGAGCTGTATATCCGCGTTCTGGCACGCGCGGCCACGCAGGACGAGCTGCGCGTCGCGGATGAACACATCAAAACGCTCGGCGACCGCGGCGCGGCTTTTGAGGATCTGTTGTGGAGCCTGGTGAACTCGGCCGAGTTCACCAGCCGGCGGTGAGACGCATGCGGTGCGAACACGTCATTCTCGACGTCGACATGTCGCCCGAGGGGGTGACCAGCCGCCGCGGCTTTTTGTGCCGATCGTTGGCGGCCGGGCTTGGCGCCACCGGCGCGATGCGGTTGGGCTGGCACGATCTGCTGGTGGCCAAGGCCGACGAGCTGCGCAAGGCCGGCAAGTCGATGATCCTCTTGTGGATGGACGGCGGCCCAAGCCAATACGACACGTTCAATCCCAAGCCGGGCTCGAAATACCAGGGACCGGCCCACGCCATCCACACCGCCATTCCCGGCGTGCAGGTGGCCGAATACTGGCCCCAGACCGCCCGCGCGCTCCACAAGATCGCGCTGGTGCGCTCGATGGTCAGCAGCGAGAAGGAGCACGATCGGGCGATTGCGTTGGTACGCACCGGCTATCCGCTTTCGCCGGCGGTCCGCTACCCGACCTTCGGCGCGGTCGTGGCCCGGGACCGCGAACGCTTTGAAGCCGACCTGCCCAGTTTCGTGCGGATCGGCAGACCGCGGATCACGACGCGCGACGTCGACGCGGGCGTGCTAGGCGTGCGCTACAACCCGTTCAAGATCGACGAAGCCGGCGCGCTGCCGCCCAATCTGGCGCCGCAGGTCGAAGCCGACGTCGTGCGGCGCAGACTGGCGCTCTCGGAGCGCTTGGACGCCGAGTTCGCGGGGGCGGGGGGCGCGGCGGCCGTGGCCGAAAAACAGGCCGTCTACCGGCGCACCGCGCGCATGGTCCTCAGTCCCCGCGTGGGCGCGTTCGACCTGTCCGACGAGCCCGAAAAGCTGCGCGACGCGTACGGCCGGACGAGTTTTGGCCAGGGCTGCCTGCTCGCCCGGCGTTTGATCGAACAGGGCGTCAGTTTCGTCGAGGTGATCAGCACCGGCCCGGTCGGCGACCAGGGCTGGGACACACACAAACTCGGTTTCGAGCAGAATCCACTCCTGTGCAACGAAGTCGACCCGGCTTACTCGACGCTCCTGGCGGATCTGGCCGATCGCGGAATGCTCGACAACACGCTGGTCGTCTGGATGGGCGAATTCTGCCGCAGCCCCAAGTTCAAGCCCGACGGCGGACGCGAGCATTACAGCGAGGGCTGGCAGGTCGGTTTCTCGGGCGCCGGCGTTCGCGGCGGCCAGGTGATCGGCGCCACCGACGCCGACGGCCTGAAAGTGACCGATCGCCCGGTGAGCGTGGGCGATTTGTTCATGACCTTTTGCCAGGTTCTCGCGATCAATCCGGCCGAGGAATACGTGACCGCGGATCGGCGTCCGATCAAGATCGTCGAGCACGGGGAAGTGATTCGCGAGTTGTTCGGCTAGGTCAGGCGGTTCCGCCGACGGTGCCTTTTTTTTCGGTACATCCCGGAGTAGACTTGCCATTAGGACTGATCGAGGGACATCCCGTGGAACATATCACGCTTTCCGACAAGCAGCTCGACGTCGTCGCACAGGCGCACGATCCGGTCGCGGTCCACGACGAGCAGGGAAAATTGCGCGGTTACATTACGATGGTCATTGGAAGCGACGAGCTGGCCGACGCCCGTCGGGCCCTGGCTTCGCAAGAAGCTCGCTACACGACGACTCAAGTGCTGGCCGAGCTGCGCGCGCGGGGCGCGTCGTGAAAGGTTTTACGGTTCTGTGGCGGCAAACCGCCATCGACCAGCTCGCCGAGATCTGGCTTGCATTTCCCCTTAGGGAGGATATGAAAGCCTTGACACGGTCACTGTTGGTTCTTGCTGTGCTCGTCGGCGGAATCGCCAACGCGGCGGAGGGCGATTCCTTCATCCGCCGCGACGACGTGATTTACGGGCGCAAGTTCGGCACGGCGCTCGTGATGGACGTCTTTACGCCGAAGGAAAACGCCAACGGCGGGGCGGTGATCTGGACGGTAAGCGGCGGATGGTTTTCGGCGCGGGAAGCGATCAACATCGATTTCCTGCGCGAGTTGCTCAAGCGCGGCTATACCGTGTTCGCGGTGGTGCACGGCAGCCAGCCGAAGTACACGATTCCCGAGGCGATCGCGGATATGAACCTGGCCGTGCGCTACATCCGCGCGCACGCGGGCGAGTTTCACGTCGATCCGAACCGCGTCGGCATTACCGGCGGCTCGGCGGGCGGCCACTTGTCGCTGATGCTGGGCACGGCCGGCGACGGGGGCGATCCGACGAGCAAAGACCCCCTGGCCCGCACCAGCAGCCGCGTGCAGGCCGTGGCGTGCTTCTTTCCGCCCACCGACTTTCTGAATTACGGCACGCCGGGTTTCGCGTGGCTCAATCAAGGGCCCAAAGACGCCTTTCGCGCGCCCTTCGATTTTCGACGCTGGAACGCCGAACTAAAATTCTTCGAGCCGGTGGATGAGGAGACCCGCTTGAAGATCGCGCGCGAGGTTTCGCCGGTGTATCACGTGACGAAAGACGATCCGCCGACGTTGATCATCCACGGCGACGCGGACTTTCTCGTGCCGCTCCAGCAGTCGGAGCTGATCATCGAGAAGCTCAAAGAGGCCGGCGTGCCGTGCGAGCTGGTCGTCAAGAAAGGCGCGGCGCACGGATGGCCCAACTGGCACGACGACATGCGCACGATTGCCGACTGGTTCGATCGGTATCTGGGGCCGTCGGGGGCCGCGGCCAGGTAGCGCGCGGCGCAGCGCTAAGCCGCAAGCCGCTGGACCCGCCTGTTCATTCGCCCGCGGCGGCGGCCGGTTCAACCGGCGGCGTCGGCTGCTTGTACTCGAAGGGCAGCACGTCGGGAACGACCTTTACCTGCGACGTGATTTTGAACGGCGGCGAGCCGTCGTACTTGTAAGTCAACTCGACCAGGAAGGCCGTAAAACCCTTTTCCGGCTTGTCGACCTGGCCGATATACGTGCCGTCGCCCTGATCCGCCGCCGGCTCGCTCTTCCAGACGCGGCCGATCGTTTCCACGCGAAAGTCGCGCGCGTCGGGGTTCGTGGCGTACCACACCTTCGCGGCGGTCGGCTTCTGGTCGGTCTTCACGTGGATCGAATCGTCCTTTTCCACGGTCCAGGAATAAACCGGCAGCTTCGCCTTGTTGATGACCGCGTTATAGAACGCCAACAGCGTAAGCGGCACGTCGGTCCCGCCCAGGCCGTGATCGGCGTTGGGCACATAGCGCAGGTACTTTGGGCCCGGCAGCTCGTCGTAATAGAACTGCGACGAGTCGGGCAGAAAAAACTGATCGCCCGTGGCATTGATGATGTACTTGGGCATCGTAAATCGGCTGCGATATTCGAACGGCTCGACGATCTTCATCAGGGCCTTATACTGCGGCGAGCCGCTCCACTTCATGATTCCCTCCATCACGTAGTCGCCCACGGACGGAGCCCAAAAGCCATAGGCCCGCCAGTGATGCTCGAACGACGGCACGATGTTGAGCATGTCGATCACGATCGGCGAGATGCCCACGACCCGCTTGTCGACGGCCGCGGTGGTCCAGGTGGTCCAACCGCGTTTCGAGCCGCCGCAGACGACGAACTTATCGACGTCGATCTTGCCGCCGTCTTCGCTGGCGCAAAAGGAAGTAATCGTATCCATGGCCCGCACGGCCGATTTGGTCATCGGCAGCCGGGCTGGCCATTTCGCGTCGCCGGTGCGGAGAAACTTGTCCCAGGTGTAGGCGATGAGCGAATCCTCTTTGCGGCGCCGCGTCTCGCCGTTGAACACCAGCGGCTGGTTGGGGACCATTTTCAATTCGGTCACCACCGATTTGCTCCCCTTGGCCAACTGCGAGGTCAAAGGCTCGATCTTGTCCGGCGGGCCGCCGTCGTTGCCGCCTCCGGAAATGTAGAGCAACCCGAGGGAGGTTTTTACTTCAGCGGGCTTGGTGATGATCATCCAGTGTTTCCAAACCGGCCGATCGACCTCCTTGGTCGTGAGCCAGCTTTGCGAAGTCATTTCCAGCACGTAGGCCGTCACTCCGTCGCCCTCGATCCGGCTTGCGAGCTTGAAGCTGTAGTTGGTGTCGGGCGTGGCCACGTATTCGTCCAGTGGGGTGCGCTCTTCGCCCGGGGCGGCCGCTATGAACGTGACGCAAACGAGCAGCAAAACGGCATGGGCCCAGCGGCCTGGCAAACGAAGCATGGGAAGGTCCTTTCGCGATACAGGTACGGGCCAGAAGGCGGGAATCGCGGAGACTCCGCAAAACCCACAATGTAACCCCCGGATTTGTCCCGCTCAACAACGGCCTGGGTTCTAGCGCGCGTCGGACGGCCAACTCCCGCCCTCCCTTGCACTTCTGGCAGCCGCCACCCCCGCGATTGACTTCTTGCCGGCCGTGCTGCTAGAATCACATCCGATCAATGCACATTGATATGTATGGACCTGCCCAGAATCCTCAGGGTCAAAGGGGGGAAGCCATGATCAGGATTGATGCCGGTGGGCGGAGCGAACGGTATTGCGATGGAATGACCCGGCGGAGCTTTGTCCAACTGGGGGTGGCAGGCATGGCGAGCGTCGCTCTGCCGCGAATTCTCCAGGCCAAGGAAGCCTCGCGTCAAGCGGGCCACGCGGCCAAGGACACGTCGGTAATCATGCTCTGGCTCGACGGCGGGCCCAGCCACCTGGACACCTACGACCTGAAGCCCGAGGCACCGGTCGAATACCGCGGATTCTGGCACCCCATCCGCACCAACGTGCCGGGCATCGAGATCGGCGAGCTGTTCCCGCGGCAAGCCAAAGTGGCCGACAAATTCTCGATCGTCCGCTCGCTGCACCACGACAACGGCGACCACTTTACCGGCGGCCACTACATGCTCACCTCGCGCGGCGGGGCCAGTGGTGCCGACACGACCGGCAAGTACCCGTCGATCGGCTCCATTGCCGCCAAGATTTGCGGGCCAAGGCGCTCCGGCATGCCGGCCTACGCGGCCGTGCCCTACGCCGCCAGCATCGGTCTGCGGCCCGGCTACTTCGGAGCCAACTATCTGGGGCACGCGTACAACCCGTTCGAAACCAACGGCGATCCGAACGACCCCAACTTCAAGGTCGATAACATCCAGTTGGCCGGCTCGCTGACCGTCGACCGGCTCGAAGATCGCCGCGCGCTGCTCGCGAGGTTCGATCAACTGCGCCGCGACGTGGATCGATCGGGTACCATGGAGAGCATGGACCGCTTCGACCGCAAAGCCTACGAAATGGTCGTCGGCGGAGCGGCCCGCCAGGCGTTCGACATCAGCGCCGAAGACCCGCGCATTCGCGACATGTACGGCCGCCATTCATGGGGACAAAGCACGCTCTTGGCCCGGCGGCTGGTCGAAGCCGGCTCGACGTGGGTCACCGTACACATGGGCGGCTGGGACCATCACTGGAACCTGAAGTCCGGTTACGAGGGGAATCTGCCGATTGTCGACGCGCTGGTTTCAGGTTTATTTACCGATCTCGACCAGCGCGGGCTGCTGGACAAGGTGCTGGTGATCTTGTGCGGCGAATTCAGCCGCACGCCGCGGATGAACGACGGCGGCAACGGCGGCGCGGCCGGAAGCATGGGCACGCCGGGGCGCGATCACTGGGGCAACGCCATGTCCTGCCTGATGGGCGGCGGCGGCATCAAGGGCGGCCGGATCGTGGGTGCCACCAACAGCAAGGGAGAAGTGCCCAAAGACCATCCCGTCGAGCCGTGCGACATCCACGCCACGATCTATCACTGCCTCGGGATCGATCCGTCGACCAGCTTCCTCAACCTCGCCGGCCGCCCCGTGCCGGCGATCGATCACGGCCGAGTGATTGCGGAGCTGCTGTAAGGCAGGGTACTGCGATTGTGCATCACTTCGCCCGCTGCGGCGCACGAGGCCTGGGGCTGGCGTCGAGTTCCGCCAGATAGGCCGCGATCTGCTTGCGATGCTCCGGCCGGAAGCGATGGAACGGCTCGGCCATGAAATCGTCGCAAATGCCCAGGCACGACAGCGCGCATTTGAGTCCCTTGATGAACGACGAGCCGTGCCGGCCGACCGAGTAGATCGTCCGGCCGATGCGCATGACCTGGGCGTGCAACGCCGCGATTCGCTCAAGCCGCCGCGCCACGGCCGCTTCGTACAAATCGACGTACAGGCGCGGGAACAAGTTGGCGCCGCCGCAAACGCCGCCGTGCGCGCCGAACAATACGGCTTCGCTCATCAACTCCTCCGGCCCGATCAACAGCGAAAAGTCCTCGCGCGCCGCACAAATCGCGCGCAGCTTGTGAAAATAAATCATCTGCGCCGAACTGTCTTTCATCCCCACGACGTTCTCGATCGCCAGCGTCTCGCGCACCGTCTCGGGCTCGAAGGAAATCTTCGTATGGCTGGGCATGTTGTACAAAAAAACCGGCAGCGGCAATTCGACGGCGATGTCCCGGACGTATTCCAACAGCTCGGGCTGTCCGGCCGGGAAGTAATACGGCGCCGAAAGCACCACCGCGGCGGCGCCCGCCTCGGCCGCGTGCGCGGCCAGATTGACGCTTTCGGTGAAGGAGGTGTCGGTCACGCCCACCAGCACCGGCACGCGCTCGTCGACTTGCCGAGAGACGAGCGTCACCAGTTCGCGCCGCAGTCGATAGCTCAGACTGGGTCCTTCGCCGGTCGTGCCCAGGATAAAGATCCCGTGTACTCCGCCGGCGAGCAGATGTTCGATGAGCCGCACGGTGCCGGCCGCGTCGAGCGTATCGCGATCCACGAGCGGCGTAACCATGGGCGGAATAATCCCGCGCAGCGGCATCGGCAATTTGGACAGTTTCACGGTTCAACTTCCTCGCAATCGTTCGGCTGCGGGCCAATGACGCTCCAAGATCGAGTATGACGTAGCTCGCAGCCGATGGCCAGTACCCGCCAGTACCCGCCGTTGCGACGCGGACGATTGGGGCGATTAGCGGCTATTTGCCGATGTGGCACGGCGGCGCCCGACCGGCCTTCAGGTGCTTCACGCTTTGCGATACGATTGGTTGGCGCAGGCTCGTCATGACTCAATCCCGGACACGGTAAGCTGGGCCACGCGTCGGCCGGCTGCCCGAGCTTTTGATCGACAAAGAGGCGCTTCCCTACGCCTGGATGTTGCTGGGCTCATTGGCCTTTTCGGCAATGGCGACGCTCGCGCACGCGCTCGGGGGGCGGTGCGATTGGGAGCTCGTGGCCACGGTGCGTGCCGCCCTGGCGCTAGTATTCTCCACGGCGTTGGCGCTGGAAGCCGGGGCCCGGTTGGTTGTCATGCGGCCGCGCACGCTGTGGCTCCGCAGCATTGCCGGCACGGTCAGCCTGTTGTGCACGTTTTACGCGCTGCCGCGACTGCCGATCTCGGATGTGCTGACGCTGACGAACATGTTTCCGATCTGGGTTGCCCTGTTGTCATGGCCGATCGCGGGCGCGGCGCCCACCAGGGGCGCCTGGATTGCCATTGCGATAGGTATTTGCGGCGTGGTGCTTGTCACGCGCCCGCACGTTGCCGAGGCCCGGCTGCTGCCGGCCGCGGTGGCGCTTTTCGCCTCATTCAGCACGTCGATTGCCATGCTCGGGCTGCACCGGCTGCAAGGGGTCGATCCGCGGGCCATCGTGGCTCACTTTTCGGGCGTGTCGCTGTTGGCCTGCCTGGGGCTGTTGGCGCTCGACCCGGCCGACTCGCTGGCCGCTTCGCGCTTTGATACCGGTTCGCTGGTGATGCTGGCAGGCATCGGCATCTGTGCCACGATCGGGCAGCTTTTTCTTACCAAGGCCTTTGCGGCGGGACCACCGGCCCGCGTTTCGGTCGTGGCATTGACGCAGGTGGTTTTCGCGATGATCTTCGACGCGCTCATCTGGAAACGCACGTTCGGCCCGGCGTCGCTGGTCGGCATCGCGCTGGTCATGGCGCCGACCGCCTGGCTGCTTTTGACCCCACGGCGGCCGCGTGGGCCGGATCTTTCCCTGCGGCCGCCGGCATCATAGGATACACACCAAACAAGCGCGATACCGGGCCGACTTTCGAGGCGACGCGTCCGTGACCTCCCTGCAATCGCACCTGTTAATCGCCACCCCGCAGTTGCCGGAGCCTTTTGCACGCGCCGTCGTGCTGCTGGTGCGCCATAACGACGAAGGGGCGCTGGGGCTGATCCTCAACCGCCGCACCAGCGCGATGCTCAAGGATGCCTGGAGCAAGCTCAGCGAAGGGCCCTGCCACCGCGAGGCCTCGATCTTTCTGGGCGGCCCCTGCGAAGGACCGCTGGTGGCGCTGCACACGAACGAGTTGTTGCTGGAAATGGAAGTCATGCCGGGCCTGTACTTTTCCGCCGGCCGGGAGAAGCTGGAAACGCTGGCCGCCCAGAACAACGGCGAGAGCGCGAGCGTCAAGTTTTTCGCCGGCTATTCCGGCTGGGCTGCCGGCCAGCTCGAACACGAGCTCAAGCGGGGAAGCTGGTCGGTGATGCCGGCCAGGCTGGAGCACGTTTTTGAGCACGAAGACGAGCTCTGGGTCCGCGCCAGCCGGTTCGTGTCCGACGCGGCCTGGCGCACCCGGCTCGGCATCAAGCACACCCCGCCCGACTTGCGCGTCAACTAAAGCGGGGGTCAGGGGCGAGGGGTCGGTAACGAAGACGCGCGCAAAGCGTCCGGGTAAGGGCGCCCTGGCCCCTGATCCCTTGATCCGCTCTTCGAGTTTCTGGCTGAAACCGTGCAGTTGCACATCAGGGGGCAGCCCACTCCTTCACTCTTGTCCCCCGATACCTCGTAGAGGCCATGGCATCTTACGAACATCGCCGCTCACGTCGCCTACCAAGCACGCGCAATTCGCCCCGGCGGCGGAGGAATCTGTTTTCCAGTTGTTGGAGAATTTTTTGGTGTGGAAGGGGAAATTGTTTGACACCAAGGCGGGCTCACCACTATTATGTCGCTCAACTTCCGTTCCCCACTTTTTTACGGCAAGCGTCACTCGAGCCAGAGGACAACAGCAACACGCCGCCGACAATCGGGGGCCGATGCCTTTTTTGGTTTTGAAGTGGCGGGCGCCGCAATGTGCCGTGACCACCTGACCCGAGAACGCTAATGCTCACCACAACTCGACTCCCCCAAGAAACAGGGCGCTTGCGCTCCGCCATTGCCGGTGGAACGTCAGCGCCCTTTTTCTTTGGTTGTTTGTGAACAATTGCCAGATGCGGAGGGGGTCGTTGTTGCAATCGTGGTAATTGCGAGTCTGGATTGGCACCAGGCTCAGTCCCTATGGGAAATGTCGGAAAAAGGATGATCAGAGGGCGCAAGCGGCGGCTCGCTGTGGCTCAATCGCATCCGCCAATCGTACAGCAGCCACAGGCCGCAGGCTGTCAAATCGGCGACTGCTAACCCGGATATCTCACGGGAACCATGTTTAGTCGGAAAGTGCCGCGTTTCGCGAGGAAGTCGGAGAACGGACAGCTATCGGGTGATAGAATCGCGCCTGCGTCGGCTTCAGATCGAATTCCCCAGCAACAAGCAGTTGAAGGAAGATGCTCATGAAGAATTCAAAGTCGGCCCTGGAAGCAAGAGATCTGGACGCCGGCTTTGACGTTGGGCCGGCGATCCGCCGTGGAGTCCGCGCGACTCTCGTCGCAATGGCGGTACTCTCTGTAACAGCGCCCTTCGCTGGTGCTGCTCCGATCCTCTCGGGAGAAGCTTACAGCTCCGTTTTGTGGGGCCCGGCGCAGGTAAGTACGGACTTCGTCGAGTATGCCGTGGACGTGACCAGCACGGGAACGAGCAGCGATCAAGGGTATTTGAACGTCGTTCGAAACGACGGGACGTGGGTCGTCTGGAACCTCGCCGTCGGATTTGAGCCCGGCACGCGGACGATCGCCACACAGGTCAACGCATCGCTCTTCCAGAGTGGGGCTTCATTCCAGACAACAATCGACACGACCATTCGAGCCGCGGCTCCCATCTACGCCGGCGGAACTCCACGCACACTCGGTGCGCCGGTGTCTTATCAGCAGGATAACGGTTGGGGCGTCACGGAGTTTGGTCCGCTAGGCGCTCCCTTCGTCCCACCCCTCTTCCCGCCGCCCGTCTTTGTAGACCCGCCGGGCCCGATGGTCTGGCACGAGGGCATGCCAGATTACAACGGGGGCACGCGCACGAATCAATGCGCTCCGCTGGCCGCAACCAACAGCCTAGTGTGGTTGGACAATGAGTACAACTTGGACCTCCCGGCTCCCGACGTCATCTCCGAAGGTCTCCGACAATTCATGCAGACAAGCGATACAGTCGGCACCACATTCGCTCAATTCCTGGAAGGGAAGAAGGCGTTCCTCGAAATCTTCTCCCCTCGGTTCCCTATAGAAACCCATGAGGTCCCGCTCGGCACACATGCCCTGAGCAACATACAGCAAGAGTTGATCAATAACCAAGACATCGAGCTGTTCATCCAGCCTCTAATCGGATATGGAGGGCACGTCATCACGCTCGTGGGCATCCAACGGTTCGGCCCCGAAAACGCTCTTATTTCCTACGTCGACCCGGGGGACAAAAAGGACCAGATCCAGTCGCAATGGGTCTACAGCATTGGGGGTTCGACTGCGTTTTTTTCCGGTGCATATACGCAGTGGGGGATCACATACGCGGTGGCGGAGTCCGTCCCTGAGCCTAGCACGATGGTCCTAGCAGGTCTCGCCGCGGCTGCACTGGCAGTGTGGTCGATCCGCCGGCGTCGTCATCACAAACGCTAGGGACATATCGTCCGAGACCACCGTTAACCGAGCGTAGCCAGCGACGCACTCACGCTCCGATGCCCCAGCGAGTCCGCACCCTTGCTCAAAAGGCCGGATCGCTCGTGCGACGAACCCTTCGACGGTCTTGCGGGCAATGCCCGTCAACCCAACCGTTGAAAAGGTATATCCGAGAAAATCAAACCCACGACTGATCCGGCCCACGAACGTCTTGTCGGGGGGGTGTTGCCGCACCTTCAACGCCGCAGCCGCTGCTCACTTTGCCCACCAAGCACGCGCAATTCGCCCCGTCATCGGAGGAAACCATTTTCCGGTTTTTGCAGAATTATCGGGTGTTGAAGGAGAAATTGTTTGACACCAAGGTGGGCTGACCGCCATCATGACACTCAACTTCCGTTCCCCCACTTTTTTACGGCAAGCATCACTAGACTAGAGCCAGAGGGCTGAGGTGGACCCAATCGTGGTGCCGTGACGAACTAAACGGAGAACGCCAATGTTGACCACAACTCGCGTCCCCCCAAGAAACAGGGCGCTTGCGCTCCGCCATTGCCGGTGGAACGTCAGCGCCCTTTTTCTTTGGTTGCTTGTGAACGTTTGCATTCCCTCGCGGCCGTTGCGAGTCTGGATCGGTTTCAGACTCAGGCCAAGTGGGAAAAAAGTCGGATCAACGCAAGGACCCATTGAGGCGTAAACGCGGCCCAGGGTCGGCCCACCGGATCCTAATTGCAGTTCTACTGCGGGAGAAGGTCTCAGGAAAGCCCGTCACGTCATTTCAATGCCGATTCGAAGGTTTTCACGAGAGGAAAGTCTAATGGCAGTCCCTATCATCAGATGCTTGTTATTGTTGTCCCTATGTTTCGCCGTCCAGGGTCGTGCTATAGCAGCGCATATCACGGAGATTTACGGTGGGGGCCCATACGTCGTGCTTGGCAATCCGTCATCCGGCCTCTACGACGCTACGGATGTGTACGCGGTCGCGGGGGGTTTTGGAGTCGCCACGCTCGATCCGCTCCACCCAACGGAGCAGTTGAATCCAACAGCCAATTTTACTGCCGTTCTCACGGCGGCGTATACCGGTGTCGCTGGTTGGGGCTTCCCCAATTCAGCCGCCGAATTGACCAATAACAGCCTGGAGGTTCGCACTTACGATGTGCAAGGAATTCCGGCAAGGGTCGGAGCAGACTTCTACATCCAGTACAACCCAGGCGTCGGGGATCCGACAGCCGCCACGCATGACATCCATTGGATACAGGTGGTGACGGATAACCACCAGATTGCGCCTGTGAATCTCCATGGCGTCAACGAAAACATTGTAGACGTCGGTGTGGGCCAGGCAAATCCGTACTACGATGACGGCGGGGCCGCCAACAGCACGCAGTTCTTTGACTTCCCTGGTAGGGGCGACACAACAAGGGGCCACACATGGAAGGCCGAGCTTTTCCTCGCCAGCACGCCAAAGGGAAGTGGACTTGGGGCACAGAATGTCACGCTCTGGAGTGGCGTAAATTGGGGTTGGCAAAACTACTGGTCCATACCCGAGCCGTCCTCAGTCGTTCTAAGTCTGATTGGACTCGTCGGCTTGCTTGGGTACGCTTGGCGAAAGCACCGCACGGCGTAAGCTCAGCGGTTCGTGTCCGACGCGGCCTGGCGCACCAGGGATCAGCGGTCAGTGGAAAGACGTCCGCTGACCTCTTTGCGCCCTTACCCGGGCGCTTTGCGCGCGCATCTTCGTTACTGACCCCTCGCCCCTGACCCGCTGATCCCTGCTAAGCCGCCATCCGTTGCGGTTCGATCTCTTCGAACAGGTTGACGGTCCGCAGCATGTTGCCGGTGCTGTCGTAGAACTGCACCAGCCCGACGTCGATCATCCACATCGCCAGGTAATTGTCGACGCGGTAGCTGCGGGCGACGTAGCGCCCCTCGTCGAGTACGACCCGCTCGTCCAGGTCCACAAGCGCGTCTTCGTCGACGTCGAGCTCGAGGAACGTGCGGAAGACGATGGTGCGGATTTGTCCCGGATTGGGAGAAATGGTCATGTGTCGCAACCTCCTTGTTGCCGTGCCCCGGCGATCCCGGCCGGGCTTCATGAGTCAGGTGAGTGTAGCGTCCGCGTCCGTTTCGCTGAATACGAGGTTCCGCGGTCCGCCGCGCGGGGGTCGCCGTGCCAAGGGCCATGATATCATCCCCACGATATCAAGATCGGCGAAGTGAAAACCGGTCTTGACGAAACCGCAAAATCGCGGCGACGACGGCCCGCGCGCGTGGTGGGTCAGCCCTAAAGGGCCCCCGTGGCGCTGCTGGCGCTTCGAGGCGCGCCATCCATTTGACCGCGCCGTCGGGTGCTGCCATGTTGGTTGCTGGCAAAGCGAGCATTCTTCCAAAAAAGGCGACCCATCATGGCATTGCGGACGATTAACGGTCTCGACGAGCTGCGCACGCTGGTTGGCCAGCAGGTCGGCCAGAGCGATTGGGTCACGGTCACGCAGGAAATGATCGACGCGTTCGCCGAGCTGACGAACGACCACCAGTGGATTCACGTGGATCGCCGGCGCGCCGAGCGCGAAAGCCCGTTTCAGACGACCATCGCCCACGGCTTTCTCACGCTTTCGCTTGTGACTCACATGCACCTTCAATCGGTCGAGATCAAGGGCGATCGCAAGATGGGGATCAACTACGGGCTGAACCGCGTGCGGTTTCCCAACCCGGTGCGCGCCGGCTCGCGCATTCGTTCGCAGACCGCGGTCAAGGCGATCGACGACTTTCAAGGCGGCGTCCAAGTCACGTGGCTGATCACGGTCGAATTGGAAAACGAGGAGAAGCCGGCCCTGGTGGCCGAATGGATCGGCAGGTGGTACCAATGAGCACCTCGGTCAATCAACGCCGAGCCCGGCTCGATTCTCATTGGCCGGCAGCGTGAGGTTTGCCGCCGTTTCGCGCACTAGCGCGAAAGGGAAGTCGCGGCGAGCCACTTCGTGCCGGCGGACGCGGCGGCGGAAATCGGCCGGGCGGTTGTGGCGTTTCTTGGCGAAACGGCCGCCTAGCGGGCGAAAACTCCGGAAAAAGCGGCCTTGCCGATCCCCGTTTCGGGCTCGCGCGGCCCCTCGCCACGCGGGGCGCAGTCCGCGCGATCGATCCAGCGCCGCGCCGCGGTCGGCACGCCCGGCGCAACCGGCCCAAAGCGACCGGGGAATCTCAGCATTTTTTGCCCGCCCCGAGAGCCTCGTGCACAGCGTGACCTAGCATGTTCATAGTGCAATCAACGTCCGCCGGACGTCGCGGTTGATGCGCGAAAGCAACGAGCCCAAATAGCCGCGTGGCAGGTTGCGAATCATCCGTCGTGTACCGGTCGAATCGAACAAGGGCGGCCCAATACAGGAGGGGCACCGTTATGCTCGTCTTATCCCGGAAGGTAAACGAGACCATTATCATCAATGACAACATTGTGATTACCGTCGTCGACATCCGCGGCGACAAAGTCCGCCTCGGCATCGAGGCTCCGAAGGACATTCCGGTTCATCGGCAGGAAGTGTATGACGCGATCAAACGCGCCGAGGGAGCCAGCGGTGTTCGTCGGGCAGATTCTTCGAACTCTTAAAGGGACAAGCCATGACCACCAAGATCAGAGAGAAAGCTCCAAAGCCCATGAGCAAGTCGGAAATCGGGCATGCCCTGGGCGAATACACCGGCCTGTCGAAAGCCCAAATCACCAGCGTCTTCGACGCGCTGGCTGAATTGGTCGGCAAGCAGCTCAAAAGCGGCCCCGGCATTTTCACCGTGCCCGGCCTGCTGAAAATCAAGGTGGTCCGCAAGCCGGCCGTTGGGCAGCGCGCCGGCATCAACCCCTTTACGAAGCAGGAGACGATCTTCAAGGCCAAGCCGGCCCGCAACGTCGTCAAGCTGCAAGCCCTCAAGAACCTGAAGCAGATGGTCTAACGGGACATCGCCCCGGTTCGGCAAGAACAGAGGCAGCCGGAACGGATGCTGGCTAGCCAGACAGGAGCTGTCCACTCTGTCCTGGAAAACAGGGCAGGGGGGACAGCTTTTTTTATGGTGCCACCGCGGGCCTAGCGGGTAGCGCCGAGCGCGCGGCTCGACTTGCGCCATTCGTGGCGCGGTCATGCTTAGAGGGCCAATGCTTCCAGCCGCTCCACGATCGCCGCCAGTTGGCGATCGGCGTCGAACGAGGCGTAGCGTGTGGCAAACTGCCGCGCGCCGGCGACGCACAGATTGCCGGCCAGCAGCCGGCCGAATTGCCCCTCGATCTCCTGGGAACTGGTGGGCGAAGCGCCGAGCCCCGCGTCCATGCGCATGATCGCGCCCGCCAACAGCGCCTGTTCGACGTGGATCGGTATCAGCAACAGCGGCTTGCCGGCCAGGAGCATGACCACCGCCGTGCCGTGGTTGGCGTTCAGGATCGCCAGGTCGCACTCGCGCGCCGCGCGCTGGATGTCCAGCGGCTCGTTTTCGAACCGCACCGTGGGCGCTTGAAACTGCCGCTGGAGCTGGGCGGGAATGCCGTCGCAATAGACGATCGCCGGACAGGCGGACCGCTTGATCACGTCCAGCAGCTTCGGCAGCTCCTGAAACGGTTTCAGGTAGGCGTAGATCCTCTTGCCTGATCCGTCGGGCCACTGGGGTGGCTTGCCGAATCCGCTCGACCAGGCTCCCCAGTAGCGAGCCCCGGTGCGGCCCTGATAGTGGTCCAATTCGGCAAAGGTCGCCAGCAGGTGCTCGTCGCTGGGATGAAACAGTCCGGCCACGCGCGCAAGCGGCGGCTGGTTCCAGACAGCCAGCAGCCGGTTCATCCTGTGCAAGATTTCCTCTTCGTCCCGCGCCGCCTGTGACGTATCGGCCTTCAGCCAGGGCTGCAAACATTGCAGGGGAGACTCGTCGAGCGGGCAAAAAAATCCGGTCCCCAGAGTCACGCGCTTGGCCCGAAACGGGCGCGCGGCCAAAAGGGCCGTCGGGCTGTGATCGAAAACGATGACGTCCGGATCGACCGCGCGAAAGATGCTTCGCCATGCCTCGCACATCCCCGCCAATTCGTCGAGGTCGCAATACCCCGCGTCGTACAAGATGTGGGCGAACGACAGGGTAGAGGCGATTTGCCTGGTGGCCCGGGTCTTGCACGGGGCCTGCCAGTACTCGATGTTCTGCCCCTGGAAAATCGCTTTGGCGCGCGACAAATCTCGCAGCGCGAGCGCCACCCGGTGCCCACGGACGCTTAAGCCCTCGGCCAACGGCCGCAGGTTCACCAAATGTCCCAGCCCGAACCCAAGTTCCCAGGTAAATATGAAGGTTGCCATGACGTAGGCAAGAATACCATTCGCCGGCAACAACGTTGCGCGACCGCTTGCGAAAATACTAGCTGCGCCGTTTAAGAATTCGCAGGATGCGGCGACGAAACGCGACGCCGTAACCGGCCAGGGCGATGGTCATCATCGCCAGCGACGTCGGCTCGGGCACGATATTCGGCCGAATGATGAAGTCCTTCTTGGCGATGAACGCGATTGAATCGGCATCGCTGATGGCGAGCAACTGGTCGTCGATCACCACTTCCGCCTTGGAAACGCCAAGCTCATAGGGAGTTTCCGAGCCATTCAAAATCGATTCGAAATCGACGAAAAGGCCGAGCGACCAGGGCTGGACGATTCCCGGATTGGCAATCAGATCGAAAGCCACGGAGCCGTTGAGGTTGGATTCCACGGGATCGGCCAAAGGGACGCCGTCGACTTCCAGGATCTTGACCTTGATGATTGCTCCGGCTGCCACCTGCGTTAGCGCGGTTCCTCCGCCGAAGAGGGTGTAGTCGCCTCCTTCGCTGAGCGTAAGTGAAGTCGCTGCCGTCCCCGGCAGGGTCATCAGGGTAAAGTTCAACTGGACGTCGGTGATGTCCGAATCGCCGGCCGTCGCGAATGCGACAAATTCGGTGGGGTCGAAATCCAGCACGTCGCCGATCAATTCGGGCGGTCCGTATCGCCCGGGGGGCACCGGGTCGGTTGCGGACGACTCCATGACGCCCAGATACATCGTGACGCCCGGCGGGTCGGGGCCAAAGTCGCCGTATTCGATCGGCGCGGCCAGCGCCAAACGGGTGGTAAAAGCGAGCGCCGTCGCGAGCAGCCAATAAACCACTCGCCGATCGAAGGCTTGAAGCAACCGCGAAATCATCGTCCCTCCCCGTTTGGTCCTTGTTTCAAATGTTGAAACGCAATGGTGAATTCCACACGCTGGTCTTGGAGGATCTTGCCGCTGGAAGTTCCCGGGCTGCGGCGCGCACGACTCAACGAGCTTTGCTGCGTGGAAACCACACCGGACCGGACGACAGCGCGCACAGCACGGCGCGAACGATCATCGTCTCGGCGAAACTGGGAGGACCCGGCGCGGTCCTTTTTAGAAAGCGCGTGAGCCTGCCTGAAAGGCGCTCAGCACCGTAAGAAAGGATTCAGTAGCTAATCCGCAATTGGAGGGACTTTTGTACTAAGCGGGATTATGGCCGAGGGAATCGGTCTTGTCAAGAAAAAACATTCGCCCGAAACGGATTTTGATACCCCCGGGCGGTAGTGCCGAATTCGCTGCCCCGCCGAGCCCTTTTTTGGGCCATGTCGACCAAGGGGGCATTCGGCAAATACCCCCATTTGGGGTAGCTATGCGGTTGGCAGCACCTTCCGGACGGCGTGGGCGGACCACCTTTGCCGTCCAATTGGACGACGCGCACGCCCCTTTCAAAGCTGCCCAGCAAGGATTCGAACCTTGACTAAATGGTTCAGAGCCATTCGTGCTACCGTTACACTACCGGGCAAGATCTACCAGGCGCACAAGCTCCATCACCAGCCCGTCGCTGCGGCCGGCTCGAGCGCTTCTAAAGCCTAGAATTGCCCTACCGGCACGTCAAGTGTGACCAGTGCGGCCGACCCCCGCGCAACGTCAAGCGCCGACACGGAGATCCACGTCTCGCGCGACCGCCAGCTAGCGACAGCGCGCGGGTGGGTTATACTGAAGTCTCGTGGCAATCGATCCGTCGTTGTGACGCGTGACGCCTTTTTTGCAATGGCCGGCCAGCCGAACGAGTCACCCGAGCGGCGGGAAGTCTATTTTTCGGGCTGGGTGCAAGGCGTCGGATTCCGGTATACGACGCGCGACATCGCCGCGCGGTTCGACGTCCGCGGTTTCGTTAAGAATCTGCACGATGGACGCGTCGTTCTGGTCGTCGAAGGTGCCCCCTCGACGCTCGACCGGTTCGTCGCGGCCATCGAAGCCGAAATGGCCCGCTGCATCCAGAGCTCAAAGAGCACCATTCTGCCGGCGACCCATGAATTCACCGACTTCGAGATCAGGCGTTAGGCCGCTTCGCGTTCGACGAACCTCCCGACACCCGTCGGCTTCCGCAATCCTCGGGACAGTCCCGGTCGTTTTGCCGGCTCCAACCACTGGCCACTAACCACTAGCCACCTACGTATGATAGGCACCCCCGTGCTTGTGGTCGGACTGTTGTTCACCTGGCTGACGCCCGTGTGGCTGTTGAGCGCCGGCGTGGCGCTGGGCGTGGCGGTTTTGGCCATCGTTTACGGGGTGTTGTGCCTCGTCTCGCGCCGCGCGGCCGATTTCGCCTATTCCAACGTCCGCGAAGGGATCCTGCTGCCGATCTTTTACCTGGCCATGTTTCTCGCGGGTTTCGCGGTGCTGGCCGTGCTGTTGGTGCCCGGCATTCCCTATCGCGCCGTGATTGCCTCGGTGCCGCGCATCTCGCAGGTGGGCCCGCAGGATTGGGAATTCACCGTGCCGGCCTCGTCGAACGATTACCCGCTTAAGGACCTGAAACTGCGGCTTAGCGAGCTGAACTCGTTTACGGTCGAAACGGATCAGCCCCTTACGGTCGACACCAATATCACCTCGAATATCGGCCAGACGATGAACATGAAGCTGGCGCCGGGCAACGAGGCCAGGTGGCAAAAGCCGGTCGTTCAGGAAAAAGCGACCGCCGAGCCCGACGCCCTGACGGAGTGGGCCGCCACCAACACGACTACTGCCCCGGCGAAGCTGCGCGTGCACACGGTCACGGACATCTCGTTCCCACAGGTTCGGATCGTGCCACTCACCGCGCTGGCGCTGGTGGCACTGGTGGTCTTGTATCTGGCCGCGCAACTGCTGATGCCCAAAGTGGGCGCGATCGCGCTAACGACCTCGAAAGAGGCCATGTCGCAGCCGCTCTTCTACCTGGCGCTGGGATTGGGGAGCGTCGGGTTGGTGGCGTTCATTTTCATCCCCTACAACACTTTCGGCGATGATATCAAGATGCTCAAAGACTCGGGCCTGATCTGGATCATGGTCTGGGGCATTGTCGTGGCCGTCTGGTCGGCCAGCGTCTCGGTCTCTGAAGAAGTCGAAGGTCGCACGGCGCTGACCGTGCTCTCCAAGCCGGTCCTGCGGAGCCAGTTCATCCTGGGCAAGTTTCTGGGCGTGCTGGGACCGGTCATCGTGCTGTTCATCCTGCTCGGGTTTCTGTTCCTGGTCACGGTCTCGTTCAAAGTCGTTTACGACGCCCGCGAAACGGCCAAGACGGAACCGATGTGGCAGGTCTGCTACATAGAAATGATCCGCATCGTGCCGGGGCTGGTGCTGGCGTTTTTCGAGACGGTGGTGCTGGCGGCCATCAGCGTGGCCATTTCCACCCGGTTGCCGATGCTGGCCAACCTGATCGTCTGTTCCTCAATCTACGTGCTGGGGCACCTGGTGCCGTTGATTGTCAATTCGGCGGTCGGCGAATTCGAGATCGTGCGATTCGTCGGCCAGTTCATCGCCACCGTGCTGCCGGTGCTCGACCACTTCAACATCCAGGCCGCCGTGGCCGCCGGCGCCGTCGTGCCGCTGAGCTACCTGGGCATGGCCTTCTTGTACTGCGTCTTGTACTCGACCATCGCCATGCTCCTTGGTTTGGCGATGTTCGAAGACCGCGATTTGGCCTGACCCACTGCGAACCACGTCGGCCGACAAAATCCCCCGGCAGAGTGTTTAGACCGGAGACAAGGGCCGGGGGCTAACACCGGGAGTCATCACCATGATCCGAATTCAGAAAGCCACCACCCGTCGGTCGCTGTTGTGCGGCGCGATCGTCGCCGCCGTGGCGCTGGCCGTTACTCTTGTCCAACCGGCCAGAGCGGACGGGCCGCTCGACGGACTCGACGATTACGTTACGAAGGCTATGGCCGATTGGGAAGTGCCGGGGATGGCGATCGCCATTGTCAAAGACAATGCGGTCGTGCTGGCCAAGGGCTTCGGCGTGCGAAAGCTGGGCGAGACGACGCCGGTCGACGCCGGCACGCTGTTTGCCATCGGCTCCACGAGCAAGGCATTCACCGCGGCGGCATTGGCCATCCTCGTCGACGAAGGCAAGCTCAAATGGGACGACGCCGCCACCAGGCACCTGCCGAGCCTCGAACTATACGATCCCTACGTCGCGCGTGAATTGACCGTGCGCGACTTGTTGTGCCATCGCTGTGGATTGCCGCGCGGCGACCTGGTGTGGTACGCGACGTCATACGATCGCGGGGAAGTTCTGCGCCGATTGCGATTTTTGAAGCCCCAATGGAGCTTTCGCAGCCAGTACGGTTATCAGAACATCATGTTTCTGGCCGCCGGCGAAATCATTCCCCGCGTCACGGGCCAAAGTTGGGACGATTTTGTCAAGCAGCGGTTGTTTCTGCCGCTGGGGATGAAATCAGCGTGCACCAGCGTGAAAGAGCTGGCGGCAAACGGCAATGTCGCCATGCCTCATGCCAAAATCGAAGACAAGGTCGAACCCATCGCCTGGCGCAATATCGACAACGTTGGGCCGGCCGGCTCGATCAACGCCAACGTCACCGACATGGCCCAGTGGCTGCGGATGCAACTGGGCGAAGGCGAAATCGACGGCAAGCGACTGATCAGCGCGGCCGCGATAAAGGAAATGCACGCGTCACAGACGGTCGTTCCCCTTGACGACCGCGAGCGTCTGTTTTATCTCGACGCCCACTTCTTGAATTACGGCCTCGGCTGGTTCCTGCACGATTACCACGGGCGTAAAATCGTGGAGCACGGCGGCTCCATCGACGGCATGCGCGCCCAGGTGGCGCTCGTGCCCGAGGAAAAACTCGGCCTTGTCATCCTGTGCAATCGCGGCGGCAGCGGCTTGCTCACGCCCTTGATGTTCCACGTCCTCGACCGCTATCTCGAGGGCGGCAAACGCGACTGGAGCGCCGAAGTGCTGGTCCGCATCAAGGAGCTCGAGAAAAAGGCCAACGAAGAAAAAGCCAAGCAGGAAGCCGAGCGGGCCAAAGACACCAAGCCCTCGCTGCCTTTGGAAAAATACGCCGGCACGTTCAGCGACGAGCTGTACGGCGATTGCGAGGTGAAACTCGATGCCGACAAGCTGGTTCTGCACCGCGGCCCGGCCATCGTGGCGGATCTCGAGCATTGGCACTACGACACCTTCCGCGCCAGATTCCGCGACCGTGTGATCGACCCGCAGCTCGTGACTTTTCACCTCGACGCATCCGCCAAGGTGAAGGGGATCGAACTTCCCGGGCTGGGAGAGTTCGCAAAGAAGTGAACACCGCTAGCCCGCTTCGCGATGGATGGGGCGCGTCGGCAGTGCGGGCTTCCAATGCGGGCCGCGCAGGATCGGCGCCGGCGGCGCGGGCTCGTGGATTTGCCAGCGATGGGCGCGGATCGAATTGACGATCGCTTCGACCACGGCCAAGGCGTCGCGGCCTTCGCGGCCCGTGACGCGGGGCTCGGTTCGGTTGCGCACCGCGTCGACAAAATCGCGCAGCTCGTCGGCCAGGGCGTTGCGCGACTCAACTTGCAGCGGCTCGACCCGCAGAATCTCGGTAAACAGCCGATCTTTGAAACCGGCTTTTTCTTCGGCCGACAGCGATTCGTAGTCGAACTCGCCGCTTTTGACCGCCTCGCTCGGCGTCACGACGCTCGCGGTGCAGGTCCCAAAATCGATCGCCGCGAATCCCCGGGCCGACCACAGGTGCATGCGGCGATGGGGCGCCGCGCTGTAGCTCGCGCGCGAAGCGCTCAAGTTGGCCACGCAGCCGTCGGCGAATTCGAGCCTGGCTTGCGCGGCGTCTTCTTGCTGACCCAGAATGGCCACGCCGACAGCATCCACCCGCACCAACGGCGCGTCGATCAGCGAGAGCACCAGGTCGACGTCGTGGATCATCAGGTCGTGTACCACGCCGATATCGGTCGAACGACCGGTAAAGCCGCTGGCGCGCACGGCGTCAACATATTGCGGCCGGCCAACGCGAGCGGCGGCCGCGGTAAACGCGGGGTTGAAGCGTTCGATGTGCCCGACCTGCAGAATGGCGCCGTGGCGCCGGGCCGCGTCCAGTAGCTGGTCGGCTTCGGCCACCGTGGCGGCCAGCGGTTTTTCCACCAATAGCGGCGTGCCGGACCGCAGGAAGTCGAGCGCCACGGCATGGTGCAGTCGCGTGGGCGTGGCAATCACGGCCGCGTCGACGTGCCCGACGAGCTCGCGATGATCGGCAACCCCAGCGGCGCCATGGTCGGCGGCCACCTTGTCCCGCGCGGCTGCCACGGGATCGGCGACGGCGACCAGTTCGACGTCGGACATTTCGGCCAGCAGCCGGGCATGAATCCGCCCGAGATGGCCGGCCCCGACGACCCCCAGCTTGAGACGATTCACGCCGCTCTCCTGCGTTCGCGGGCCCGCCCGTGCTTGCCTTCCTGCTGCATTTGAACGAAGTTCAACAGCTCGTTGACTTGCGGAATCAATTGATCGTTGCCGCGCAAGATTTCGCGGGCGTGGTCCAATCCGACTTTGGCTCGATACAAGAGCCGGTGGGCCTCGGCCAGGCAGTTGATTACGCCGGGCGAGAAATCGTTGCGTTTCAGCGCCACGACGTTGATGCAGCGCGGACGGGCCGGATGTCCCTCGACGAGCATGAACGGCGGAACGTCGTGCAGCACGCGGCTGCAACCGCTGATGAAGCTATAGCCGCCGACCGAGGCGTAATGGTGAATGGCCACGGCGCCGGAAAGCGAGGCATGGTCCTGCACGTGGACGTGGCCGCCCAGCAGCGTGCCGTTGGCGATGATGATGTGATTGCCCAACCGGCAGTCGTGGGCAATGTGGCAGCAGGCCATCAGAAAGTTGTGGTTGCCGACCGTGGTAATGCCGTCTTCTTTTTCCGTGGCACGGTTGATCGTCACGCATTCGCGGATAACGTTGTGATCGCCGATGATCACCTGCGTGTCGCTGCCGCGGTAGCTGAGGTCCTGCGGCTCGCCGCCGATGACCACACCGGGCCAGATGTGGTTGCTCTCGCCCAGGGTGACGCGGCCCATCAGCGTGACGTTGTTTTCCAGCCGGGTGCCGCGGCCGATGCGCACGTTCGGCCCGATGACGCAAAAAGGGCCGATCTCGACGTCCGTGTCGATTTCGGCATGTGGATGAATCGATACATTGTCGGCAACGTGGGTAGCCATGAGAAAGCGCTCCGCATCCATTCGTTTCGCTTGCGCGGGCCTCCTTGCCCGCGCGTGGCAAACGTCTCATCTGGCCCCCTTTTTACGGTCGACCACTGCCGGACCGTCGAAAAACGGGGACGGGCACGTCGCGGCCACCGTTTGTTGCGGCGCTTCGCGATTTCTGCTCCGAGCCATTCCCCATTTTCCTTTGCCGGCTCACTCACTAGGCGCTGCGCCGCCGGCCTTCGACAATCTCCTCTTCGATTAACAGTGCTTTGACCAATTCCGCGTTCAGCCGGTGGCCGCTCCGATGCGCGATGAACTGTCCCACCAGATCGCAGCCGGCCAGCGCCAGATCGCCCAACAGATCGAGCGCCTTGTGCCGCACGCATTCGTCGCGGAACCGCAGTTCGTTGGCCACGGGCCCGTTCTTGTCAAACACCAGCACGTTCGCGTGGGTGGCCCGCGTGCCCAGTCCGCGGGCAATGAGCCACTGGGCTTCTTCCTCGAGAACGAAGGTGCGCGCCGGCGCCAGTTCGCGGCGAAACATTTCGGTCGTGATGGCCAGTTGCAGCGATTGCCGACCGATGGCGTTTCCGCTGCCGTAGTCGAGGCGAAATTTGACGTTCAGCCCGCCCCCCGCGACGGGGCGCGCCTCGATCCAGACGTCGTCGTTGCCCAGCCGCGTGACGTTTCGCACGACGAGCTGCGGCCGCGGCGCCGGCTGCTCGACGACCCCGGCTCGCCCGAGCGCCTCGACAAAGGGCAAGCTCGATCCGTCGCAGCCGGGCATTTCGGCCTCGTCGACCCACACCTCGCAGTTGTCAATTTGCATGCCCGCCAGCGCCGCCATGACGTGTTCGACCATCTCGACGCTTGCGCGGCCGCGACTGAGCGTGGTCCGGCGCGGCGTTTCGATGCGGTTGGCCACCACCGCCTCGATGCGGACCTCGCCGGCGTCTTTGCGCACGAACGTGATGCCGCAATCGGGCCCGGCCGGCCGAAACTCCAGGTGCACGTCGCGCCCGCTCCAGATGCCAAACCCGAAAACCGACGCCGGTTGGCCGATCGTGCGTTGATTTCGTAGTGCGTGCATCAATGTTGCCGCAAGGACGTTTTCCTGAAGTTAAAATAGCCGGCGCCGAATGGCCGTTCGAAAGCGCGCCGCGCGAAAGCTTCGCCGCGCTTAACGGCGCAATTGATTTCTCGGCGGAGCGGCAATCGCGGCGCTGCGGTTCAGCTCGCCCAGGATGGGATCCGTGATGTCGATGCTCTTGTCGTAATACATGACCATCTTGAAGACTTCCATCTGCACCATTTCGCGATTGTTGGGGTCGATCCGAGCGCCGTTGAATCGCAGCACGAGCGAGATCCCGTTGCGCTCGGCATACGCCTTGACGGCCGTGGAAAGCTCCTGGTAGGCCCGCAGGTAGTTCTTGCTCTCGCGTTCGGCGAAGTCGCGCCGCTGGGCCGCGACTTTCAATTTCCAATCGCTCTCGGCTTTGGTGATCGCTTCTTCTTCGGCCTTGAAGTCGGGCGAGCCTTGCTTGAGCGTCTTGAGCCGCTCGGCCCGCTTGGCGATCGTGTCGCGCTCTTTCTTCAGCACATCCTCGGCGCTTTGCGCGTCGCGCTTGTAAACCTCCATGGCCTGCTTGAGCCGCGAATAGTGCTCCAGGATGTACGTCACGTCGATCACGGCGATGCCGTGGTGACTCGCAACCGGCGCGCTGGCGGGCTGTTGGGGCTGGGTCTGGGCGTCGAGTCGGGTGATGCCAACCGCGATAAACGCGATTGCCACACCCGTGGCCGCGATTCGAGAGATTCTCACGGTAGAGCGCTCCTTGCTATAGACGGCTGGTCGTCCGTGACCTGGCGCTGTCCATCCGCAGGACAATCGACCGGACTGGTCGAACGAGCCCGGGGGGGTCGATTTCGAGGCGGTATTCTGCCGAGAAGGGCAGTTCTCGTAAAGGCCAAAAAAAACCGGGCGTTTCCCGGCCCCAAGCACGCTGGCACGCCGTCCCTGCCAGCCGAACGGCAAAGCATGGGAAACGGGCGTCAGGCTCACGCGAGAGCGGGAGCATGTTGCGCATGATGGGGAATGGGGAATCGCCGCGCAAGCCTGGCCATGGCATCCCAGTGCGCCGGCTTCGCATCGCGTGAAGGTGCGCAGCTTAGCGCGGCGGGTCGAGCGTTACTTCGAGTTTCAACTGCTCGTCGCCGCGCTTAATGGTCACGGGCACTTTGTCGCCCGCCTTGTATTTGCGCAGTGCGCTATCGAAGTCTTCCAGATTGCCGATCTTGTTGTCGCCAAACTGGACAATGATGTCGCCCGCTTTCAGTCCGGCGCGATCGGCCGGGCCGTCCTTGGCGACCCCCGTCAAAGCATAGCCGGGTTGATCCTGGGCGAAGTCGGGAATGCTTCCGAAATAGGGCCGGTCGCCGCCGCTGCGCACCAGGTCGGCAAAGCCCTTGACTTCCTGGTACGCGGGCCGCCCGTCGGCCTCGGCCAGCGCCACCGCGATGTCGGTCACCATTTCGCCGACGCGCCGCATGCCGCCGATATTGAGTTTTTCAAAATCGTCGCTCGGCCGGTGATAGTCGTTGTGGCTGCCGGTGAAGAAGAACAGCACGGGCACCTTGGCCGCGTAAAACGACGAATGGTCGCTGGGGCCGAACCCGCCGGGCTTCTTCGTAATCGTAAAGTTGTATTGCTTGCCGAATCGGTCGACCAGCTCGTCGAACTCGCTGGCCGTCCCGGTGCCGTGCACGATTAGTTTTTCGTCCTTCAACCGACCGACCATGTCGAGGTTGAGCATGGCCACGGTCCCGTCGAGCGGCACGAGCGGATTTCGCACGTAGCGGGCGCTTCCCACCAGGCCGCGCTCTTCGCCGGTAAACGCGATGAACACGACGCGGCGAGGCAGCTTCTTGCCGCCGAGCGCCAACTGCCGGGCCACCTCGATCAGCACGGTCGTGCCCGAGCCGTTGTCGTCGGCCCCGTTGTGGATTTCATGCACGCCGGGCGCCGCCGAGCCGGAGCCGCCGAAGCCGAGATGGTCGTAATGAGCGCCGATGACGATCGTTTCGTTGGCGTGCGGGCCTTCGCCTTCCCAAACGCCGACGACGTTTTTGACTTCGGTTTCCCGCCGATCGACGGCGGTTTCGCCGACGGCTCGCCATCCGGCCAGTTCGCGGCTGCGCGGCGTGGGGCCCTTGTCGATTTCGGCTTCGAGCTCGGCGAGCGTCGTGCCCAGCGCCGCTTGAACAACCTGGTCGAGCGGTCCGCGCCGGCACGCCAGCACGGGAAAGCGGCGCCCTTCGGCCGAGTCGCTCCCCGCGCCATTGAAGGGGAGCAACGGATCGGGGGCTTTGGCGAGCTCTTCGGCAAAGCGTTTCACGTCGTCGGCCAGCTTGCCGATTTTCGCTTCGTGCTCTTTCCATTCGCCGTCGGCGGGTTTTTCGAGGGCCTTGAATTTGGCGTTCGCTTCGACGATCTCAGCGACGGCCGCCTGCCACCGCTTGCGCAGCGTGTCGACGCGTTTTTCAATTTCGAACTGGTCGTTGCAAAAGATCACGGCCGCGGCGCCGTGCTGATAGGCGTTGGAAATCTTGCGTCGAAACGGCGCGTGCTGCGAGTTTTCGGTGCCGTCGAAGACACTGTGCGGATTGGCCTGCTGCGGTTCGTGCCGCAGGATGACGACCGCCTTGTCCTTCACGTCCACGGCGGCGTAGTCGTCGTAGTTTTCCGCCTTGGCGGTGATGCCGTAGCCGACGAAAACGAGCGGCAGGTCGAACTTGCCCGAGCCGCCTATGGCCAGCGGATCGAACTCGCCGCCGAGTTTCAATTCGATGCGTCGAGGTTGGCCGTCGTCTGGGGCCGGTCCGACAAGGGCCAACTCGTTGGGCGAGCCGAGGCTGGCCCCTGTGGTCATGTTGAATTTCTGAAACGGCCCGCCGTCGAACAATTCGGTGGCCAGTCCAATTTCGCGGAACTGGCCGGCGATATATTCGGCCGCGAGATTGAGTCCGTCGGTGCCCACGCCGCGGCCTTCGAGCTCGTCGCTCGACAGATACTTGACCGAATCGGCCAGTCGCGATTCGATGGCGCCTGCGTCTTCGGCCCACAGCCGCCCCTGGGGCGCCAGTACCAAGACCATGATGCTGGCGGCGAGCAACCGGTATCGAAGAAACGGCCGCAGGGGTGTCAGGAGATTCATCGGGTTGATCCAAGCAGGTGGAAGGCGGGAAAGGCGAATGCTGCGAGTCGCAGTTAAACTAGGAAGGATTGTCGGCGATCATCTGATTCTTTGTCCCCCTCGCGGCCGCGTCAAGCTTGATTTCGCTTTGACACGCCCCCCGTCGAGCGATATTCTTCCGCCCCGGCGCGGCGCCCCAACGGCGGTCGCTAAGGCGCAATTCGGACAGGGAAGTCCGGCGCCCCCTGGGAAGTTCCACCGCGAAGGTCCCAAAGAGAGTCGGTCGCCTGCGATCAGTTCGGCCGTGGAACGATTGCACACGGAGGTGCCAAGCGTGTTGTCCAGGCCAAGCGTGCTGATCGTCGACCGATCGGCAGAAACGCGCGAGGTGTTGCGAACGGCCTTGGCGGGCCGCGGCGCGCAGATCTGGGAAGCGACTCGGGCCGAAGCGGCCTTGGAGCTGGCGCGCGAGCATCACCCGGACGTGATCGTGCTGGATCTGGAGATTGCCCTTGCGGCGAGCGAGGCCGTTCGAGCGGCGTTTGGCGATCCGCAATCGTCGGTCGCGCCGATTGTGCTGTTAGGAACGGCGCGTCGCATCAAGAAAGACTTTCCCGGCTGCCAGTTTGTGGCCAAACCCTATGATTACGCCCCGCTGGTTCGTAAAATTGAACGGTTGCTGGACGAGGCCGGGCGCCTGAGCGATCGAGGGGCGTAGCTGCCTCCCCGAGGCGCGGTTTTATGCGCTAGCGTGCGAGCGTGACGCGTGGTCCGCTGGCAATTCGCGGGGGCCTCTCCCGGCGCGATCTGTTACCCGCGCGCACCCGAGCGCGCGAAACGGAGTTGGCCGTGCCCTCGCTCTATGTAATCAAGGGTCAGGATCAAGGGACGCTGTTCGACGTCGACGAAGGAACCGTCGCGCTGGGACGCGACGCGTCGAACCAGATTCGGCTCCACGACACCGAAGTCTCCCGCCGCCACGCCGAGCTCCATTACGACGGCGGCGTGTGCACGATCGCCGACCTGGAAAGCTCCAACGGCACGTACGTCAACGCCTTTCGCATCGAGACGAAGCACCCGTTGACCTCCGGCGACAAGCTGCAGATCGGCGGCACGGTGATGCTGTTTACCGATCCGGCCGAAAAAACCCCCCAGGACCTGTCCGACAAGGTCGACATCGTGACGACGCGCGGCCCGTCGGGCAACGGCTCGCGCATCGTGCGCTCCATGAGCCAGCAGGAAGGAAGCCAACTGCTGAACTTCGATTTCGAGGGCGGATCGAGCCCCTGGCTCGCGCGGGCCCGCAGCAACCTGCAGGTCATGTATCGCACGGCCCTGGCGGTCAGCCACACGCTCGATATCGATCAGTTGCTCGATCGCATCATGCAGTTGATCTTCGAGTGGGTCGAAGCCGATCGCGGCTGCATCATGCTCCTGGACGAGCAGGGCGGGCAACTGGTGCCCAAAGTGCGCCTCAACCGGCAGGGCGTCGAATCACCCGAGAAGCTGGCCATCAGCAAGACGATTCTCGACTACGTCCTGCAGCACAACGAAGGAGTGCTCACCAGCGACGCCCGGGACGACGAGCGCTGGGACCGCACCGCCAGCATCGTGCAGATGGGCATTCGCGAAGCCATCTGCGTACCCATGCAGGGCCGCTACGACGTCGTGGGCGTCATTTACATCGACACCTCCACGACGCCGCAGCGCATCATCCAGCAGAAAGGACACCACAACAAGTTCACCGACGAGCACCTGAAGCTGATGATCGCCATCGCTCACCAGGCGGCGCTGGCCGTGGAAGACACGCGCTATTACGGGGCCATGATGCAGGCCGAACGGCTGGCCGCCGTGGGCCAGACCATCGCCATGCTCTCGCACCACATCAAGAACATTCTGCAGGGCATCCGCGGGGGGAGCTACCTGATTGAAATGGGCCTGTCGCAGCACGACGAGGAGGTGGTGCGCAAAGGCTGGACCATGGTCGAGCGCAACCAGGGCAAAATCTCCGCCCTGGTCATGGACATGCTCACCTTCAGCAAGGAACGCGAGCCCGAGCTGCTCGCGGGCGACGTCAATAAAATCGTCGGCGAAGTCGTCGAGCTGGCGCAAGCCCGGGCCGCGGAACTCGGCGTGGCCATCGAGTGGCACCCCGACCACGACATTCCTACCCTGACGTTCGATCCCGAAGGCATCCATCGGGCGGTATTGAATATCGCCACCAACGCCGTGGATGCCTGCGAGGACAAGCCCGGCGCGAAAGTGGTCATCGCCTCGAAATTTTCCCCGGACGAAGCGCTCGTGCGCATCACCGTGGAAGACAACGGCGTCGGCATCGCCCCGGAGGACCTGGAAAAAATCTTCACAATCTTCGTATCCGGCAAGGGAAGTCGCGGCACCGGTTTGGGTCTGTCGGTGAGCCAGAAGATCCTCAAGGAGCACGGCGGCAACATCCACGTCACCAGCACGCTCGGCGCCGGAAGCTGCTTCACGCTCGAGTTGCCCGCCGTACTAGGGGGCACAATCGTAGCAGTCGATGGCCCCGAAGCCGACACCGGGGAAATGGATAAGCCGTAGGGTCTGTGCTAAACCGCCAGCGGTGGGACGACCGAACGGTGTTTTCGCCGCGCCGTTTCGCCGAGCGCTTGCCCTTTGGCACAAAGACTCAACTCCTGAACCCCGCCGGCTCTCCCACGAACGGGTTGTTGCGCTTTTCCTGACCGACGGTGGTCACCGGCCCGTGGCCGGGCAGCACAAGGGTGTCGTCGGGCAGCGTGAACAGTTTGGAGTGAATCCCCGCGGCCAGCCGCTCGAAACTGCCGTCGGGAAAATCGGTCCGCCCGATGCTGCCGGCAAACAGCACGTCGCCTCCAAACACCACCATCGGCCGCCCGGCACGCCAGACGTAGACGACGTGTCCCGACGAGTGTCCCGGAATTTCGCACACCGAGAGGTCGAATCCCGCCGCGCTGTAGACGTCTCCCTCGCCAACCAGCACGTCGCCGGGCGGGCTCACCAGGTTGGCCCCAAACGCGGCCGACAAATTGAGCGCAGGATCGGTCAGTTTGGCCGCGTCGCCGTGGCTGACCACAATCGGACAATCGGGAAACCTTCGTTTTAGCTCAAGGTTGCCGGCGATGTGATCGCTGTGACCGTGCGTGATCAGGATGGCGGCCGGCTGCAGCTTTCCCTTGTCCAGTTGCGCCAGAATCTCCAGAGGCTCCAGCCCGGGATCGACGACGAGGCAATCTGGGCGACCTTCGAGGTGCGCGATGTAAGTGTTTTCCTCGAAAGGAGCTGAGACGACGACGGCCAATCGAATCCCGGATGAGTCCACAAATCGACCTTTCCTAAGGCCTATCCGATTTAGTAAAAGCAGGGAGGTTTTTACGCGATCGCGGCGGTTCGGTTCATACCAAGGATTAGGCAAACCGGGCCGATTGCCAGAGGCATTGTAATATAAGTCGGATCACCCGGGCGATATACCATGTATACGCTTGGGACCTGTCAGGAGTACACGATGACCCGCGGTAAATGGCTTTTGGGACTGGCGGCGGCGATCGGTTCATTGGCAGCGGTCGCCACAAGCATCTCGGCACAGGCGCCCTCTGGCGCGCCCGGAGCCCGCCGGTCTGACCGCAACCAACTTCCGCATCCGGTCTACCGGGTCGGCGGGCAGCCTGCCAATCAGCCGCGGGTGGCCGCCAACAACAACACGCCGGCGCAAACCCAGGTCGCCCCCGACCCGAACGAACATCCGCTGGAACCGGCGCTGCGGATGGCCCACTCGGCGATCGACAACATTGACGCCAACATCAAGGACTATTCCGCCGTGATGGTGAAGCGGGAGCGGATCGGCGCCAAGCTGAACGAACAGGAGTTCATGTATCTCAAGATTCGCCACGAGCCGTTCAGCGTGTACATGTATTTCCTGGGTCCGCCGCGGCTCCGCGGCCAGGAAGCCATCTACGTCGAAGGCAAGAACAACGGCAACCTGCTGGGCCACGGCGTGGGAATCAGGAAGATCGCCGGCACCGTGCCCTTGCTGCCGACGGGCGCCATGGCGATGGCGGGCCAGCGATACCCAATCACCGAGATCGGCTTTCTCAATCTTACCAAGAGGCTGGTTCAAGTCGCCGACCAGGACAAAAACTTCGGCGAATGCGAAGTCAAGTTCTACCGGGGCGCGAAAATCAACAAGCGCTCCGCGACCTGCATCCAGGTTGAGCATCCGGTCGCGCGCGCGAACTTCCGCTTTCACAAGGCCCGGGTGTACGTGGACGACGAATTTAATATTCCGGTGCGCTACGAGGCCTACGAGTGGCCGGAAGTCCCCGGCGGCGCGCCGCCCTTAATCGAGGAATACACCTACACCGACATCAAGCTGAACAACGGTTTCACCGACGCGGACTTCGACGAGAACAACAGCCAATACCATTTCCATTAATCGAGCCGTTTCGAGCGCGTCGACAACAAGGGCCGCCGACAAGCCGATGTCGGCGGCCCTTTTGTCGATTTGCGGATCGAAGGGGCTGACGACGAGGCAGGCGAGGGGCTCTTCTGAGCGGCGGAGCGCGCGGCTATTTGCCGTTGACGATCATCGTCAAACGGTTGCTCAAGAGCGGCCGTCCGCCGAGCCATGATTCGCATTCGACGTGGATCTCTCCTGTGGGTAATTCAAAATACTCGCGCAGATCGAAGCTTTCATAGGCGTCATCAATCTTGTCGGGCTCGAGCGGGATGAAGAAGCACTTGCGGCGAGACGGCTTTTTGAAGGCCGCACGAGTGGCGGCTCCTTTTTGCGTGGTCGGAACCTCACGGCCGTCTTGATCGGTGACCCGCAAGTAGTGATTGGGCCAGAAACCGCAATGCTCGACTCGCTTCTGCTGGCCTGAGACGTTCTTGACCCACAGGCGGACGTCGACGGGAGTGCCGTCTGGAAATTCCCGCCGCGCCGCCGTCAGCGCGGTAACCAATCCGCCGGCCGGATCGCCCCATTGCTGCGGCTGCTGCACTTCGGGCATCTGGCCCTCTTCGCGCGAACTGCCGGTGATCCCGGCGGCTTGATGCTGGCTGGCCTTCGTGCCGAGTATCGCGGCCGCTAGAAGCACCAAGCCGCCGACAAATCGTGCCACGGGCTTACCCATTCGCTCTCAAGATCGCCGAGCGACTTGTCCCCGGCTGTTGATCAAACGGTGAAACTAAGATCGCTTCGATCGCGACCGTACAAGCTGCGACGCGAAGAATGCCAAACCGATCACGCACAATACCCACGTCGTAGGCTCCGGCACGGCCACAATGTTATAGCCCCAGGCGAACCCCTCATGAATTCTCGCCACTTGAGTATTCATATTGAAAGTCGCCAGGTAGGTTTCGAAGCGAGCTGTGCGATTGAAGGGGATAGACGATACGTGATCACCTGGAATGTCGCTAAACGTCGCCAGCGTGCCGCCGTCTTCGGCAACATTAAAATACCAGGGTAGCCCATCGTCGTTCGGAAACGGATCGATATGCCGTACCAAGGCCCCCCCTGGGCCCGTATTGTCCGTAAACATTTGGATCCACTTAAAGTCGGCCAACGCGTAACCGTCCTCGGCGTCAATTGCATAAGTAGCGCGCATTCTCGCGCCGCCGTTAGGCAGAGCGAGCGTCGGGCTCCCGGTCGGGCTGACTGCCTGGTATTTTTCAATCGTAAGGGTACCGTTCAAGAGGGATCCGGCGACAGCCGTCCAACCTGGGTATTGGGCAACGTCGGCGGCGAACGTGTTCCTGAAGTTCGAGCCGAGTACCGGCGCGCCCAGGTACGTGGCAGGGGCAGGATTCAGAGTGACCACTCCTGTCGCGCCCGGCGGCAAACCGGCAAGCGGCACTGTGGGCACATAGTCGCCTCCCGTCGGTAGGACAAGCATGGTGACCGCTAACGCAGGGGCACACGGCAGCATCGCCAACAGGGTCGCCAAGCCGGCGATCAGAGTCTGGCTGCGTTGCATTGTGCTGCGCCGGCAGCAAAAACGAAAATCGGAATTGCGTCTGGTCATGAGCTGACCTCGCTGATTGAGGTTAGAAAAAAGTTGCGCAACGGCACCGCTCGGACCACGTTAGTTCAGTCTCATCCCGTTCCAAACGCTCGAATTGTGGACGCTATTTATAAACCTTGAAGCGGAAACAATGCAACGAAATTAAAAATTATTCTTGGCATGCCTCCGCGGGGGTGCAAAAATAGGGAAATTGAGATGACCTGACCTAGATAGATGGCGAAAGATCAGGTCGACCGCAGCGAGCCGCTTGGGCCGTCGGTGAGCCCGACGGCAATTCGTAAACAGAGGAAGGGCCCAGACCGATAGTGCTCGGACCTTTACAGGGGCCACCAATCCCGAGTCAATCCCTCAGCGCAGATACCGTGTGTCGCGATCGCGGCTGACAGATTCGGCGGCCCGAGTTTTGGCGGGCAGCCGCAATTCGGTGCCGGGCTGAAGGTAGTCAAAATCCTGGCCCAACTTTTCGCGATTCAGCTCGTAAATCTCGGCCCAGCGCGACGCTTTGCCCAGCTCGTATCGGGCAATGTCAAATAGCGTGTCCCCCTCTTCGACCACGTAAACGTCGCTGGCGGAGCCGTCGGGGACGTTGGCGGTTGCCGGCATGGCCCGCGGCTTGACCAGCGCACTTTTGCGCTGCTTGGGACAGAGGCTGGGGTAATCCTGCTCCAATTCTCCGACGGCTGGAACCGCGATCTTCATGCCCACCGAGAGCTGATCGCTTCTTGGCAGGTTGGCTCGATTGTGCGCGGCGATCGCCTTGAAGTATCCGCCCGTGCCATAAACTTTTTCCGATATGCTCCATAATGTGTCGTTCGGCTGCACCGTGTACATCCCGTCCTCGACTGGCAGGGGCGCGTTACGACCCGCGACCGGGTCGTCGGCCGCACCGGAGGTCGACCAGTCGTTTTGGCTCGGCTGGCCCCGATGGTTGTCCGGATCTTGTCGGACGTCGTCTTGGGCGGGCTGGGGTGCATCGTCGGCCTGAACCGGCGCCGGCGCGCGATCAATGCCCTGGGGCCCGCCGGGCACCTCGGGCCCGGAGCGATCAACGCCGGGCGCCCCTTCCGCGGCGGTCGGCGGTTGGGCGGCATGGGGGGCTTCGGCCGGCCGCGCCGGCTCTGCGTCGATTGCATAGCGGTCGTGACCTTGGTCCGGCAACTCGGCGCCCGTCTCGGGGCTGGGAACCTCGCCAGGCGGATTCAACGGAAGGTCGGCGCTGAGCCGGCGCAAAGGATTGCCACGCGGCTCGCTCGAGGATGCTTCGCCCGATGGGCCTTCGGCCGACGAGTTGAGCGCTCTCAAGGCGCAGCTCGAAGCGCTTCAGGGGCGGG
>JBBDNV010000180.1:0-19067 GCA_040877415.1 Pirellulales bacterium | reverse complement strand
TGAGCGCCTCGTCGGCCGCCGGTTCGGCGTCGCCGGCCGTGTCGTGGTCCGGCGGCTCGCGGTTCTGAAACGGACTGGCGCTTGCGGCTCGGTTCTCGCCGCGCGGCGGTTCATCGACGCTTTGGCGTCCGATTGAATATCGATCCGCCACGGCGGCCGGCGTCGGCCCCGTCGCGGCGGGCATATACGACGCAGCAGGCACTTCGACGTCGGGCCCCGACGACTCCTGGCCGGGGCTTGCGTCCCCTGGCGAGTCGCCCGTCGCGCGTCCGGGCCGATCTTTCTGCGCCGTCACCACGTTGGGCTTATCCGTTGAGCTTTCAGGCGCAAGCGGCTGGACGGCCGCGCGGGTTTCATCGTCCCACAGTCCGGCCGGCTCGCCCGCGCTGAAATGCCGAAACAACATCACGCCGAAGATCAACAACAGCACGCCGATCACGGCCAGACCAATCTTCGTCTCTTTACCCATCGATGGGCCTCCTCGTTCGAGCATCAAAAGCGCTTCGCGCGCTCCGTTGATCCGAATTACACGACACGCCGCGCCACGCGCAACTTCGCGCTGCGCGAACGCGGATTTCCTTGAACCTCCGCCTGGCTGGGACGAAGCGGCTTCTTCGTCAAATTCTCATACCGCGGGTCGTCGCGAAACGTCTCCTTGACAATCCGATCTTCCAACGAGTGAAAGCTGATCACCGCCACACGCCCGCCCGGGGCCAGAAAATTCGGGAATTCCGCCAGCGCCTCGGCCAGCGACCCCAATTCGTCGTTCACCGCGATCCGCAGGGCCTGAAACGTGCGTGTCGCGGGGTCGATCCTCGGTCTTGCGCGGCCCCGCGGCACACTGCGGCGCACCACTTCGGCCAGTTGCCGGGCCGTGCGAATCGGCTCGGTCCCCCGACGTTCGACAATGGCCCGCGCGATTCGCCGGCTATAGCGCTCCTCGCCGTACCTGTAAATCAAATCCGCCAGTTGCCCCGCGCCCAGTCTTTCGATCAGCCGCCAGGCGGGCTCGCCGGCGGTCGGGTCGAACCGCAAATCGAGCTCGCCGGACGAGTCGAAGCTGAATCCCCGATCGGCGTCGGCGAGTTGATCGCTCGACACACCCAGGTCGAGCACGATTCCGTCGACCGCCTTGATCTCCAGTTGTTCGAGCACCTCACCCAGTTCGCGAAAGCTGGCCTGCACGACCTTGATGGCCAGGCCGGCCAGCGTCCGCTCCGCCCGAGCGATCGCCGCCGGGTCGCGATCGAGTGCCAGCACGAAGCCCGAGGGAAGAAGTTTCTCGGCCAGCCCGCGGGCATGACCTCCGCCTCCCAGCGTGCCGTCGACCATGATCTGTCCCGGCCGCGGATCCAGCCACTCGATCACGAGGTCGAGCATGACTGGCAAGTGCGTCGGGAAGGACGGATCCATAGGACGGCAGACCGCGCCACGCGGCAGTTTTTCACTACCGCATCCGATGTGCCCAAAGAAAACCCCTACCCCGGGCACATCCCTGTGCCCGTGAAGGTCGGGGATCGCGGACTTATGGCCCCAGCGCCATAAACCGCAGCCGTTCGCAAACCCGACTGCCCTCCCTGCTTCGGGCCTGCTGAGCCCCAGCGGTCAGTCGGTGGCCGCTGACTGACCACTTGGCTCGAGCAGCCAATTGCGAACATCGGACGGACAAACCTGCCATGATCTCCTTAGTGATCGGGGCCAACCGCGGACGCCTTCGTGTGTGAACCGAACTTACGAAACGGGGCGTTCGAACGCCGCCTCGGCGATTTGATCGTACTCGTTTTGCCGCTGCGCCACGTACTGCTCCCAGCGGCGGCGCTCCCAAAGCTCCAGGTGATCATGCACTCCGACAAGCACGGCTTCTTTTCCCAAGCCAGCCAGAACAGCCAAGTCCTGCGGTATCCGCAATCGCCCTTGGCTATCCAATTCGACAGCCTGTGACCGGGCGTAAAATAAGCGGCTGAAGGCCCGCACGTCCCGGGCGTTTGGCGAGGCAAGTGCCAAACGATTGGCCAACTTGGCCAAAGCATCCTCCGTGTAAATGGCCAACGATCCGTCCGTTCCCGGCGCGACGTATAGCGTCTTTTCCGCCAGGGAACCCAGTGCCTCTCTCAGTGGTTTGGGTATGGCGACGCGAAGCTTATCGTCGACGGCTCGGCTGAACGTGCCGGTGAGCAACATGCTTCACCACAAATCCCCATATCTCACCATAGAAGCCCAAGAATAGCCGCTTCCCAGGGCGCGTCAAGTTGGTTTTTCCGCTTGCACGCGAGGCCGGATCGCCCACATTGGACACAACGTGTTGCCAATCCGCCGGCTGCGTCGAATGGGGCCCGCTCGAAAAAAATTCCCTTCGGCTAACGGCCCCCCGACAGTAGCACCAGGTACAGCCGCTGGTATGCTTCGACCATTGCCGAAAGGGTGAAGCATTGGCCGGCCCGCTTTTGGTTTTCCTGTCCCAATCGCTGGGCAAGCTGTTTGTCGCCGAGGATCGCCGTGATTTTGCGGGCAAATTCCGGCGGATCGTCGCACCGCGCCGTCTGCTGGGGGGCATTCGGTCCCAGTGCCTCGCGGACGCCGGCAACGTCGGTGGCCACGACCGGTCGTCCGCAGGCCATGGCTTCGAGAATCACGTTGGGCATGCCTTCCCAGCGCGATGCCAGGACGACCAGCTCGCTGGCCGCCAGAATTTCCGGCACGTCGTCGCGAAAGCCCGCGAAATGCACGCGATCGGCAATCCCCAGTTGCGCCGCCAACCTTTCGAGCTGCCCGCGCTCGGGTCCGTCGCCGACCAGCAGCAGATCGAGTCCGTCAACCTCGGTGAAAACCCGCCGCATCGCTTCCAGCAGCCAACTCGTGCCTTTTTGTTCGTCGAGCCGGCCGACGCAGGTGATCAGGCGTCGGTTTCCGGCCCGTCCGAGACTGGCGGCCGACGCCGGTTTTACGCCGGCGAATCGAGCGAGGTCGACACCGTTGGGAATGACAACCAACTTGTCGATCGGCAAATGGCCCCGCGCCATGGAAAAATCGCGCACCGACTGGCTCACGCACACGTGCCGATCGACAAAGCGGTCCCCCCACCGCGCCAAAAGCAAATGCCAGGCGGCCCGCTTTTCGGCCACGCGGATGCCGGTGACGACGTGTTCCACTCCCGCCCGCCGGGCGGCCAACGCGCCAAGCACGTTGGCGTGAAACAGGAACGTCTGCACGATGCGCGGCGCGTCGGCAAGCATCTGTTTTCGCAGCTTTGCCAACAGCAGCCCAAACGCGATCGGCCGCCGGGCAGCGAAACAATGCACCGTAATGCCGGCCGCTTCCAGCTTGTCCACAAGCCAGGTGGGATTGCCCGCGGGGCGCGGCCCGAGACAATAAACCACGGGCTCGAACTTTTGCCGATCGAGCCGGGTGGCCAGCTCGACCAGGCATCGTTCGGCGCCGCCGGGATCTAAATCGGTTATGCACAATGCGATCCGAATCGGCGCGGCGGAGCGGGTGTCGGAATCGGGGGGAGCCATCAGCGGAGAATTCGAGCTGGTTGGGAGAAACGGGACTGCGACATCCAAAGCGCGGCTTATAACGGCAAGGCGTCACAGCCGTAAAGGCCGCAACCGGCCCATGACGCACGCTATCGCCGACTACGACTACGAGTTGCCCAAGCGGCTGATCGCGCAGCACCCGCTCCCACGGCGCAGCGACGCGCGGCTGCTGGTGGTCGATCGCGCCACAGCGAGCCTCCAACACCATCATATTCGCGATCTCGCCGGCTTGCTGCGTCGCGACGACTGCCTGGTGATTAACGACACACGGGTCATCCCTGCGCGCGTGGTGGGGTATCGGGCGGCGACCGGCGGTCGCTGGGAAGGGCTTTTTCTCTCGGCGGACGAACACGGCAACTGGCGGCTGTTGGCCAAAACCCGCGGCAAATTGCAGCCGGGCGAGCAGATCGCGCTGGTCAACCAGCAATTGCAGGAGGCGTTTCGCATCCGCTTGATCCTCAAGGAGCGTGAGGGTTCGTGGATCGCGCGGCCCGAAGTGCCCGGCGACGCGCTGCCGCTTTTGGAGCGCGTCGGCCGGGTTCCGCTGCCGCCCTACATTCGCGACGGCGAAATGGTCGATGCCGACCGCCAGCGATACCAGACGGTGTACGCCGAGAGGCCGGGCGCGGTGGCCGCGCCGACGGCCGGATTGCACTTTACGGGCCACTTGCTGTCGCGGCTGAAAGACGCCGGCGTGGCGATCGCGCAGCTCACGCTGCACGTCGGCCTCGACACGTTTCGGCCCGTCACCACCCTCACCCTCGAAGAGCACGACATGCACAGCGAATGGTGCCAGATCACGCCGGAAGCGGTGGCCGTGATCGAGCGCTCCAGAGCGGCCGGCGGGCGCACGCTGGCCGTCGGCACGACTTCGGTGCGCGTGCTGGAAACGGCGGCTCGCACGGGCGCGCTCGCGCCGTTTACGGGGCCGACCGATTTGTTCATCCGGCCGCCGTACGAATTCCGCGCCGTCGACCTTTTGTTGACGAATTTTCACCTGCCGCGCACGACGTTGTTGGTGCTGGTGCGCACGTTCGGCGGCGACGAGCTTGTGCGGCGGGCGTACGAAGAAGCGATTCGCGAGGAATATCGCTTTTACAGCTACGGCGACGCGATGTTGATCGTCTGATCCGGCGGCGCATGGGCGCTTCTTCTACGAACCCGACTTGATACAATCATCGCTGGAAGAACGCTTCTCCCCTCAACGCCAGAAAGGATGCTGCCGTGGCTCAAGTGCAAACCGAATGCGTGCTGGTCGTGCCTACCGAGTTGTTTCATCGTTTGGGGCACTTTCAGGGCTTTTCCAGCGACGCGGAGCGCTACCTGGACGAGCTCTTGAGCCCCCAGCACACCAGCTACCGAGCGCGGTTCGAGGTGGAACAGGACCCGAGCTTTAAGCAACTGATTCCGTACGTGATCTTTCGCTATCGCGACGCCGCCGGCCGCGTCCACCTGTTTCAGTACACGCGCGGCAAAGGGCAGGGCGAAGGGCGCCTGCACAGCAAGAAAAGCATTGGCATCGGCGGACACATCTCGGCCGACGATCTGACGAGCGGCCAAGGCGGCCCGCGAAGCCGCGCAAGCTCCGCCTATCAGGAAGGCATGCGCCGCGAATTGGCCGAAGAAGTGACGATCGAAACCAAATACGCCGAGCGCTGCGCCGGCTTGATCAACGACGACGAAACCGAAGTCGGCCGGGTGCACCTCGGCGTCGTCCACGTCTTCGACGTCGAACAGCCCGAAGTACGACCGCTCGAAGCCGATATCATGGAAGCCGGCTTTCGCCCCATTGAAGAAATCCTTTCCGACACCAGCGGCTTCGAAAGCTGGTCGCAGATTTGCTTGCAAGCGCTGTTCAACGCGCCGTAGCTGGCACACGCCGCGTGAATGCTACTTCACAGCAGTGCCTTAAGCGCAATGCTCGCCACCAGCAGCGTGGCGGCCAAAAGCAAAGGCACGACCACGGCCGCCACCACGAACCACGAAGAATGCGGCTCGTCGGGATTGAATCCGGGCGTACGGCTGAAGTCGGGCACCGTTTCCTGCGTTGCCTGAGCCACCGGGTCGGTCGGCTGCGAAAGCTGGCTCGGGCTCTCGTCGATAGGTTCGATGGGCAGCTCGTCAAACAGCCCCGGCTCGGTATCCGAAAGCGCAGGCGCCGCCGGCCGCAATGCGCCCGAGCCCGACGGCTGGCTCACGTCGTAGTGCACCGCGTCGCTGGCCCAGGGAGCCAGGCGGCGGATGACGGCGTCGCACGTTGGCAGCCGCTTCCTGGGGTCCTTCTCCATCATCGTGGCGATGACGTCGATGAACTCGTCGGTCAGTTCGAGATTGAACCGGCGCGGATTGAGAGGGATACCCTCGCAATGCCTGCGGGCCTTGTCGCGATGCGTTCCGCCGGGGAAGGGCACTTTGCCGGTCACCGCGTAGTACAGCGTGCAACCGAGCGAGTAAATGTCGCTGGCCGGTGACAGGTTCGACGGCGACGTGATATGTTCCGGCGACAGGTAGTCGGCCGTGCCCACGACGCGCCCGGCGCGCGGATCGTCGGGATCTTCGACCCCCAGGAACCCCGCCAGACCCAAATCCGAAACCTTTGTCTGCCCGTCGGGCGTGACCAGCAAGTTGCCCGGCTTCACGTCGCGATGCACCAGCCCTCCCTTGTGAGCGTGTCCCAGACCGCGGGCAGCCTGCGAAATGATCGTCGCCGCGTCTTGCATCGACAGCTTGCCGCGCGCCCGGACCAGTTTTCTCAAGTCGGCGCCCGGCACGAATTCGGTAACCAGGAAGTACACGTTTCCGTCGTGCCCGGCGTCGAAAGCGCGCACCAGGTTTTCATGATCGAATTGGGCCTGGGCCCGGATTTCGCGGGTGAAACTGGCCACGGCGTCGGTCGTCGAGCGATGCCGCGGCAACACCTTGATCGCCACGATGCGACCCATCAGGCGGTGCTCGGCCTTGAACACCTGGCCCATGCCACCCTGGCCGATCGAGTCGATGACCTGGTACGGCCCGAGGTTGAATTTCGCTCGGCCGACTTTCAACTGTTCGGCCTGCCAGCGATTGAGCCGGCCGAGCTCGACCAGCTTGGCCGCCAGTTGTGCGTCGTCGACTTCGGTCCAGGTGCCGACGACGCTGCCCTTTGCGCGCACCGCGGCCTCGGCCTCGAGGATTTGCTCCACGGTCAGCAATCCGCTGGCCAATGCCGAACGACGAAAGACGGTGAGGGGTAAATGATCCACGGCCAGTACCGGCGCCGGGAACTTGCGCCGGCGAGTCGGGCTTACGATGGGCTATTCCAGATCCATCATATCAGGAACGTGTGCCGCCAAACTCTTCCCCCTCCCAAGTTTCCAACATACGCCAGCGGCACGGCAATTTGCCAGCCTGAAAATCGATAAAATACGCATTTGCGCAACCTTTTTCGCACTGGGAGCGTTTGCGTCGCTCAAGTCACCCCGGCGGCTCGCCAGGCGGGCGGAAGCGGCGCAACCAATTCCAGTCGAACCTTGCGCACGGGATGTTCGATGACCAAACTTCGGGAGTGCAGCGCCAACCCTTCGCCGAATGGCTTACCCGCCGCATATTTCGTTTCACCCCACAATGCCAAACCCCGCGCGGCCAGTTGCAATCGAATCTGGTGCTTGCGGCCGGTGAGCAACTCGATTTCCAAAAGCGATCCGCCCGCAAGCTCTCGAAGCAGCCTGTAACGCAATCGCGCCTCTTTTGCGCCGGCCATGGCGGCGTCGGCGATGGCCATCCGCTTATTTGCGTCGTCTTTGACGACCCAATCGACCAACTCGCCCTGAGATGGATTGACCTGGCCGGAAACGATGGCCCAATAGATCTTGCCGACGTCGCGCTTGCGAAACTGCTCGGTCAGCCGGGCGGCGGCCTTCGAAGTTCGCGCCAGGACCACGACGCCGGAAGCGCCCGCGTCGAGCCGGCTCATCACCCCTAAATAAACGTTTCCCGGCTTCCGGAAACGGCGTTTGATATACTGCTTGGCCAGCGCCACCAGGCTCGGCTCCCGCGCGTGAACACCCATGGTTGGCAATCCGGGCGGTTTGTTAACGACCAATAGGTGATTGTCTTCGTAAAGGATTTCAAAAGCACCCGAAGCCATCGTGCGACACCGTCGTACATGATTGCGGCGCAAGGGTTTGCAGCCAATCGTAGCGCGGTCGATCCATCGTAGCACAAAAATGTCCCCTCGCGGTCCCAAGCTGATTCTGGCCAGTGGCTCGCCGCAGCGCAAACGGCTGTTGGCCGATGCCCGTTACACCTTCCGGATCGTCGCGCCCCGGCCGCAGGCCGAGTGCGGCGTTTGCAGCCGGGAAACCCCCGGCGAATTAGTCGCGCGGCTTGCGCGCCAAAAGGCCGCCGACGTCGCCGACCAGTTGCGCTCAGCGGGGAATGCGGCTTCCGGCCAGATCATCGTGGCCTGCGACACCGTGGCCGAGTGCCGAGGTCGAATCCTCGGCAAGCCGGCCAACCGCGACCATGCCCGCGGGATGCTCAAACAGCTCAGCGGCCAACTTCACCGTGTCTACAGCGGACTGTGCCTGTGGCCCCTTTCGACCAATCGGCCGCGCACGGAAGTAGCCCGAACGACGCTGCGCATGGATCGGCTCGACGAAGCTCAAATCGAAGAATATTTGGACTCTGGCGAATGGCAGGAGAAAGCCGGCGCGTTCGGCTACCAGGATCGCCCCGGTTGGCTGCACATTGTCGAGGGGAGCGAATCGAACGTCGTCGGACTGCCGCTCGAGCTGGTTGAAAAAATGCTCGCCGATTGCCAGTCGGCAGTGGGTGGAGGGCCGTAGCCAGCGCGATAACAGACGGGCATTTTCCGGAGTCCCCGAAGCGGCCCGTCACCCCTCGCAGTGGTGGTGTGCGGAAGATTTGGTTGTGCCGGATGGGTAGATTGTAGGGCGCGACGGGTCCGCGCAATCTTTACCGGCACGCGGGCGGCATCTTGCCGCCAGCCCCCGCGCAACGATAAGGTGTAATTTGGCGATCTTCGAGACATTTCTTCGCCCCGAAAGTCCGCGTCCCTTCAAGCGCGTCGGCCCTGGTTTGGGGCTGCGCAAGGTGGGCCAACTGCGATGCTCGCATATCTGGTAATTCGCGAGGGCTCGAAATGGGCCGACGTCTTCCGCCTGGTTCCCGGCCAGGCCGTGACGATCGGCCGCGCGCCGACCAACCAGATCGTCATCAAGGACGAACGCTGCAGCCGCTGCCACGCGGAGATTTTCTTTTCCGAAAACGAGTGGACGCTGCGCGACCTGGACAGCCGCAACGGCACGGCGGTGGCCAACACGCGCGTGCGGGGCGACTACATTTTGCGCGCCGGCGACATCGTACGCATCGGCAAATCGCAGCTTCGATTCGTGCACGATTTGTCCAAGGCTTTCACGGAGAGCAATATCGAGCCGCTGGATGAGCTTGACACGGTCGGCCCCGAAGATATCAACGGCGCGCTGGACACCGATGATTCGAGCGTGCTGTCGATCCACGAGCCCTCGACGATCACGCATCGCCGAGTGCAGACGAAGTTTCTGGAACCGCACGAGGCCGAAGACACGAACCTGCCGAAGGTCGGCCGCGCGGCGGCCAGCTTGTGCCGTTTGGCCTTCGAGCTGGCGCAGGCCTCGAATGTCACGTCGATCGCCGATCTCGCCTTGGCCGGATTGTTTCACGCCACGCAGGTGGACGCCGGCGCCCTGTTCGTGCTGCCGCGCAACTACCAGGGCGAACCGCAATCGACCGACCTGGAGATGGTCGCCGCCCGCACCGACTCGTCGTTGCCCTATCACCGGGTTTCCAGCGTGCTGGCCTCGACCGTGCTCCGCGAAGGCGAAGCGGTGCTCGCGCGCAACGTGATGGGCGACAGCACGCTGGGCAGCCGGGACAGCAAGGGCGTGGTCGACGCGACCAGCGTTATTTGCGCGCCGATCCGCCGCGGCAAGCTCGTCTTGGGTTTGCTGCACCTGTATTCGACCGACAATGAGCGCGTGCCCGACCCCGACGATCTGGAATTCACGCTGGCCGTGGCCAACACCGTGGCCGTGGCGATCGACAATCTCAGCCGCCGCGAGGAGCTGGCCGCGAACTTGAGCCAGATTCGCGATGAAAACCTGCAACTGCGCGAACGCCTAGGAGTGCAGAGCGACATCGTGGGCTCGAGCATCGCGATGGTCAATGTGGCGCAGGAAGTCGGCCGCGCCGCGCCCAGCCGGGCCACCGTGCTGATTCGCGGCGAAAGCGGCGTCGGCAAGGAGCTGGTGGCCCGGGCGGTTCACTACGCGAGCCAGCGCCGCAAAGGGCCGTTCGTGACCGTCAACTGCGCGGCGCTTTCGCGCAGCCTGCTGGCCAGCGAATTGTTCGGCCACGAGGAAGGGGCCTTCACCGGCGCCACGCAGCGCAAGGTCGGCAAGTTCGAAGCCGCCGACACCGGCACGCTGATGCTCGACGAAATCGGCGAAATGAGCCCGGCCACTCAGGCCAAGTTCCTGCGCGTGCTGGAAGGTCACCCCTTCGAGCGCGTCGGCGGCACCGATACGATCAAGGCCGACGTGCGCGTGATCGCGGCCACCAACCGCGACCTGGAGCGCGACGTGGCCGAAGGCCGTTTCCGCCGCGATCTTTATTTCCGCTTGCGCGTGCTCGAAATCCTCGTGCCGCCCCTGCGCAAACGGGCCGAGGACATCCCCGAGCTGGCCCACTACTTCCTGCAAAAGTTCAATGCCGAAACCGGGCGCAAGCTGCGCGGCTACACGCCGCAGGCCATGGAGCTGATGCGCCAGTATCGCTGGCCGGGCAACGTGCGCGAATTGAAAAACGTCGTCGAACGCGCGGTCGTGTTGGCGCGCGGCGAATTCATCGAGCCCGACGACCTGACGCTCTCGAAGCTCTCCACGGTCGGCGATACCGGCGAGCACGCCGCGGCGCAGCAAAAATTTAAGCCCGCGTCACTTGCTGAAATGGAGCGCGAGCACATCCTGGCCACGCTCTCGGCCACCAACTGGAACAAGAGCCAGACCGCCGCCCTGTTGGGCATCGAGCGCACCACGCTGGACCGCAAAATCCGCCGCTACGAGCTGATGGAAGAGCGGGCCAAGCGCGGATAGGTCCAATTGGCGGCGGCCATCCTTGGACGGTGCGCGCCCTTTCTCGGCGCTCGCTTGGCAATCCCCTGGAAAAAATGGGGCTAAGACTTATCCTCATTTTTCAGGTTTTCAAACGGTCGACTATTGATCCCGCGGCAAACTGGGCTCAAACTGCGGGCAACGCGCTTCCCTCGATATCTCACACCCCTTAGGCACATCATGGAAACTTTGCGAGCAGCGGTCATCGGAAGCACCGGACGCGGCGACTATGGGCATTACCAGGATGAGGTCTGGAACGATCTGCCGGGAGTCAAGCTGGTGGCCGTCGCCGATGACAACAAAATGGGGCTCGCCGCCGAGGCCAAAAAGCTCAAACTCGACAAGGCGTATGCCGACTACCGCCAGATGCTCGATGAAGTGAAACCCGACCTGGTGTGCATCGGCTGCCGCTGGCTCGATCAGCATCGCGATATGGTGGTGGCCGCCGCCGAGCGGGGCGTGCACATGTACCTGGAAAAGCCCCTGTGCCGTACGCTGGCCGAAGCCGACGAGATGGTCTATGCCTGCGAAAAGACCCATGCCAGACTCGTCATCGCGCACACCACGCGCCACAGCCCACGGACGAAGGTCGTGCAGGACATGATCGCCGACGGCAAGATCGGCCGGATCATGGAATTGCGTGCTCGGGGTAAGGAAGATCCGCGCGGCGGGGGCGAGGATCTGTGGGTGCTGGGCACGCATATCATGGATCTAATCCGGCTGTTCGGCGGCGATCCGGCCTGGTGCTTCGGCGTGGTAACCGCCGGCGGCAGACGCGTGACAAAAGCCGACGTGGTCGACGGCAACGAGGGCATTGGGCCTCTGGCCGGAGACGCGGTCGCCGCGATGTATGGCCTGCCGAATGCCACGACCGCGTACTTCGCTTCGCAGCGCGCGGCCAGCCGCGGGCGGACGCGCTTCGGACTGACGATTTGCGGCACCGACGGCGTCTTCGAGATGAACACCGGCTATCTGCCCAACGTCAAGTACCTGCCCGAAGCGAGTTGGTCCTCGGGCATGAGCGGCGTGAAGTGGCAGGATGTCACGAGCGCCGGCCTGGGCAAGCCCGAGCCTCTGGACAAAGCCCAGGATCCCAACGGCAACCGCAGATGTGTGCTCGAGCTGTTGTCCGCAATCCGCGAAAACCGCGAGCCCAGCGGAGGCATCTACGATGCCCGCGCCGCCACCGAAATGATCGTCTCGGTGTTCGAGTCGCACCGTCTCGGGGGTCCGGCCGAGCTGCCGCTCAAGAACCGGCAGAACCCGCTCTCGATGCTCTAAGCGCAGGCGCGCAAGACACCAAATAGTCCGCACCGTACAAAGCCGCAAGCGGCAGGATTCCAAGTTCATTCTCGCCGGCTGAGCTCGGCTGTGGGTTCCCCGTTCCCCTGGTCGAGGAAGGCTTCGACACTCGTGGCGCTCTGGGCGCCTGTGAGCTGCTTGCGCGTCCAGCCGCTGTCGGTCTTTTGGTACATGACCAACTGGGGAATGGAGCCACCGCGCATCAGCTTTCCGGCGAGTTTCCGCTCCTGGTCGGTATTGACATAGGCGAACGTTACTTTGCGCAGCCCGCCTTTCTTCTCCAATTCGGGGATTGTGGTGTATTTCATCGTCCGGCAGCCCGGGCACCAGTCGGCACCGATCAACACGACCAAAGGTCGCCCGGTTTCTTCGGTTTCTTTGAACGCTGTGGCATAGTCGTGGCCCCCGGCCGCAAGGGCCGCGGCTTGCAGCAGCAAATTGACAGTCAATTGGATCATCACCGTCGCGCTCCTTCATGGTTTGAGTAACGAGCTCCAGGGCAAGCGCGCACACGCACGCTAGCGTCGGGCCGATTTTGAAACGCGGGCCGCAGAAAGGCGGGAAGAGTACGCGGCGAGCCAGAATGCCGTCAAGTTCGACGTCGCGGTGGCTTCCCTTCCAATCCTTCGTGTGTCAGAACCTGGCGGCCGGAGATTTCAAAAGCGAGCACTCAGTGTAACTGGGGGATTTAGGCCTGCAAGCACAAATTGCACAAAGTTTAACGCTGCTAGCACAATGGTCCGCCAGCGGGTGGTAGGCATCGAACCGATGAACGACGCCGCGGGCAGCGGTCCACCCGAGCGGCCGTAAGCCCTTTTCCGCAAACATCCTCGCGCGTAGGCGAGCGGCGAGCGGACGTTGAGTAATCTACGCAAATCGATATAATCACAAGGCTCGCAAGCGTCACGCTTGCTTGGTTATTGCTCGTCATTGGCTCGTCCTTTCACGGGAAGCTTTCGCGCTCAATCGGCCTTCAAAGCCACTGAAATGAAGCTACGCGTTGGCCTGGTTGGAGTCGGCAATGCTTGGGAGGTCAGACACCGGCCGGCGTTGCGCGCCTTGAGCGACCGTTACGACGTGCGGGCAGTTTGCGAGCCGGTGGCCCGGCGGGCGGAGATCGCGGCCCGCGACTTCGGGGCCGAGGCGGTCGATGGATTTCGGGCCCTGGCCGAGCGGGACGACGTCGACGCGATGCTGGTGCTATCGGGTCAGTGGTTCGGCGCCTTGCCGATTCTGGCCGCGTGCGATGCCGGCAAGGCGGTCTACTGCGCCGCGGCGCTCGATTTCGACCCGAAACTGGCCCGGCAAATCAAAGAGCGGGTGGAAGCCTCGGGCGTGGCCTTCATGGCCGAGTTTCCCCGCCGTCAGGCGCCGGCCACCTTACGGCTGAAGGAGCTGATCGCCACCCGGCTGGGCAATCCGCGGCTGTTGTTTTGCCATCAGCGCATTCCGACCGAACCGCACGACCGCCATCGGGTAGGACCGACCGATCCGGTGTCGCGCACTCACGACCTGGTGGAACTGATCGACTGGTGCCGCTATGTGGCCGGCTGCGAGCCGGATTCGGTATTGGGTCTCACGCACGTCAGCCAGACCGAGCCCAAGGAAATCGACTACGAGATGATGAGCCTCGATTTCTCCGAGGGCCAGCCGGGCACCAAGATCACGGCCCAAATCAGCTCGGGCCGCTACATGCCGGCCTGCTGGCCCGAGGCGGTCTCCTTCCGTCCGCCCGCGGCGCTGCAAGTCGCTTGCGAGGAGGGGATTGCCTTTGTCGATCTGCCGGCGACGCTGATCTGGTTCGACAAAGCGGGGCGGCACATGGAATCGCTCGATTCAGAGCGTCCGGTCGGCGAACAGATGCTCGCGCAATTTCACCGTGCGGTGACCAGCCTGGTGCGCAGCACCAGCGGCCTGGAAGACGCCTACCGCGCCATGCTCATCGTCCAGCAAGCCCACCGCAGCCACGCCGAAGCCCGCCGGATCAAGCTGGATTTGACCTAGGCGTTTGACATAGCGCGCGTCAATCCAGCTCGTCCAGCCACAGCCGAATTTCGTTTTCGTAGTCGGCGGCCAGGTCGCCCTTGATGAGTTGGCGATGGAAGCTGGCCGCGCCTTCCTTCACCAGGTCGGCGGCTTCGGCGCTGGGAAAACGGCGCATCGGGTCGGGCGCGATCAGGCCGCGGCAGAAGCTCATCAGCAGCTCGTTGCACACCACTTCCTGCGGCAAGATTTGCGGCAATCGCTGCGCGAGCACGCGCTTGGCCTCCAGCAACTCGCGGAGCGTCGTCAGTCCGGCAAACGGCGACCAGCCGGCCAGAATCTCGATCAGCACGTATCCCAGGCTGGCCAGGTCGCTGCGCGGCGAACAATCGATTTCTTCAAGCACTTCCGGGGCCGCGTAGGCCGGCGTGCAAGTGCGGTGCACGGGGGGCTTGGTGATCTCGAAAGCCGACCCGATGTCGACGATCTTGGCGTTGCCGGTGCGCTTGAGCATGATGTTCGACGGCTTCAAATCGCCGTGCACGATCTCCTCGCGGTGCAGGGCCGCCAGCGCCGCCAGACACTCGCGGACGATCGAAATCGCGATGCCCGGCTTGAGCCGCGGCTGCGTGGGCCCGGCCGTCACGATCACGTTGTTCAGATAGTCCCAGCGGCGATTGCTGACGTGCTCGCGCGTCCGCTCCAGCATTTCGCGCGTCAACAGTTGGCTCAGATCGTAGCCGTCGATCCACTCCATTTCCATGATGCGGATGCGATTGCGGTCGACGAAGTTCTGCACGTCCAGCAGGTTGTCCTGCTGAATCTGCGCCACGCGGGCCGCGGTCTGCGCGATCCGTTCCATGGCTTCGTCGTAGGCGCGGGCGTCTTCATATCGGGCCGGCGAAAAGATCTTGAGCGCCACCGGCAGCGTGAAATTGTCGGTACCGCGCCGTTTGCTCAGGTACACGACTCCCTGGCCCCCGGAGCCCAAGCGGCGCGTCAAATGCAAGTGCTCGGTCCAGCTCATGCGCTGGCCGCTGATGACTTCGTCGTAACGCGCTAGCAGCTCGTCGGGACAACGCGGCACCGATTGTCCGTTCGGGTTGCGCGTGTGCGTCTCTTGATGAAAGGTGGTCGTCGCCATGGCGAACAAGCCTCGTGACGAATGAATGATGGCGGGAATGAATGCGTTGGCCGAGAGGTATCATAGGCCGAGAGTCGAATTTGCGTCCAGACTGCTAGCGATTCGCAGCGCCGAAGGTCAATCGCCACCGGCTGTTGCGGCGTACAAGACGGGGTCCCGCAAGTCCGGTCCGCGATTTGCCGTCCACGATTTGCACGGCCCGGCCCGCAGCGCGCCCCCTTAGCGTGACGACGCGACACGCACCGGGAAGCCAAGCTCCTTATCGACGAGATTCCTAAGCGGCTGGCCCCGGAGATACCGATTCAGGTTCTCACAGAAAAAGTCGGTCATCTGGTCGATTCGCAGCCGGCTCTGGCCCGCGACGTGGGGCGTGATGATCACGCCCGGTGTGTCCCATAGCCGGCTGCTGGCGCTCAGCGGCTCTTCTTCGGTCACGTCCAAGGCGGCCCCCGCCAGGTGCCCGCTTTCGAGTGCTTCGACCAGATCGGCTTCGACCACCAGCGGCCCGCGCGCGACGTTCACCAGAAGCGAACTTTTTTTCATCTTCGCCAGCGCGCTTCGATCGATCATGCCGCGCGTGGCCGGCGTCAGCGGGGCCGCCAGAAACAGAATGTCGGCCGCGCCGAGCAGATCGGGCAATCGGTCGGCCGGCCAGAGATGCTCGACATGCGCGGGCTTGTCGACGGGAAACACGTCGGTGGCCAGGATGCGCGTTGCAAACGAGCTGGCGATTTCGGCGATCCGCCTTCCCACGCCGCCAAAGCCGACGATCCCCACGGTGCTGTGGTGCAGGTCGCGCGTCGGACGCCGAACAAACTCCTTCGCCTGCTGGGCGCGAAAAAACACGTTCAGGCTGCGCGTCAATCCCAAGGCCAGCGCCATCGCGTGCTCGGCCACTTGATCGGCCAGCACGCCCGAGGCACTGGTGACCGTGATGTCCGACTCGATGACCGCCGGCACCAGGCAATGGTCCAGTCCGGCCGCGGTGGATTGGATCCAGCGCAAGCGGCCTTCACGCACGACCGCCTCCCAGTCGATGGGCACTTTGGCGTGGCCGCAAAAGACGTCGGCGCGGAGGATCTCCTGCGCAATTCGCTGCTGTGGGGCGTCGACCAGTTCGGCGGTCGGCGCCACGTGCGAGATTTGCTCGTAGTGCCGCTTTTCAACCGGATAGCAAAGAACAATTCTCATGGATGCCTGCCGCCGCCCGTGAGTTTGAGGCAATCCTACAGTTTGACCGCGCCGGCGAAAACTTCAACAAAAACACCCCGTCAGCGGCTGGAATAAACGGGCCCGGCCGACTTAAAATGGAGGTTGTGGGTTTCCCGCCGACGCTTCCCGCCCGGCGGCGCGCGAGCCCCCCAAGCCGCGCGTTCGTCCGCCCGAGGTTACAACCGCCGCCCGAGGAGTTTCCCCTCGTGTCCCATCGATTTGCCATTGGCACCGCCACGGTGGTGATGTTGGTCGTGTTGCGGCTGAACATCGGCTGGCATTTTTTCAGCGAGGGCATCAAGCATTACAGCGACCCCACCTGGACGAGCGAGCCCGTGCTGCGGGCCGCCAAAGGTCCGCTTGCGCCCATGTACCACGCTTATCTGCCCGACTTCCACGCCATGGAACCGTGGCTGCACGCCGACAGCGCCCAGAGCGAATCGAGCGCCGTCGCGGGCTGGATCGACGAGATTCAACAGGATTGGGACGACGATCGCCAGCAATTTGCCCTCCATTACGGCCTCGACGCCGCCCAGCAAAAGCAGGCGACGAATGTAACTCGCGACTACCAGGCAAAAATCAGCTCCTGGGGCCGGGCCAACCAGGATCAGCTCGAAGCGCACGTCCACCAATGGCGGCGCATGGAATCCGGCCGACGAACTCCCGCTGCTTCCGACGTGCCGTACCGCAGGGGGCGCCTGGCCGCGATGAACGGGGCGCTCGCGGCGGAAGCGAGCGGCTGGCGAGCGGAATTGACGCTCGTGGAGCGGGGCTACGAAAATGCCCTGGGCGGGCTGCTCACCGGGAGCCAGCGTGATTCGGGGCCAATGCCGCGCCGCATGACGCCCATCGACCTGGTCGATACGGTGATGACTTATGTTATTCTGGGAATAGGGGTGCTGTTGCTCCTGGGGCTTTTGGCGCGCGCGGCCTGCGTCGCCGGCGCGGCGTTTCTGCTGTCGGTCGTGATGACGCAGCCGTTCTGGGTCAGCGAGTCGCAGCCGACGTTTAACCAGTATGTCGAAATGTTCGCGCTTTTGACCTTGGCCACCACGCACGTGGGCCGTTGGGGCGGGCTCGACTTTTTTGTGCACAACGTGATCTTTGGGCGCCAAGCGGCAACGAAAGGCAAGTTCGATGAATCTCAGCCCTGAAGAAAAATCAGTCGGACAGGAGAACTTTCAGAGCGTCATCGGCGTCACGCGCCGCGACTTTCTGAAGACCGGCATCGCCGCCGGTGCCGTTTCCGGGGCCGGACTCGGCGCCATGTACTTCGGCTATGAGGCCTCGCTGGCCAATCCGCTGCGCGTCGGCTTCATCGGCACCGGCGACGAAGGCGGCGTGCTCTTGGGCGCCATCACGCCCAGCTATCTCCAGGTGGTGGCCATCGCCGACATTCGCCCCTACAACATCCACCGCGCTTTTCACGGCGATCATGCGAGCGAAAACGCGCTGGCGGTTCGCTGCGGCCTGATGACGAAATACGGCTGGAAGAGCGAAGACGAAGCCCGCAAAAACGTCCGGGTCTACGGCCAGGATTATCACGACCTGCTGGCCGATCCCAACGTCGAGGCCGTGGTGATCGCGCTGCCTTTGCATTTGCACGCGCAGGTGGCCATCGAGGCCATGAAGGCCGGCAAGCACGTGCTCACCGAAAAGCTGATGGGCCACAGCATCCACGAATGCAAGGAAATGGCCCGCGCCGCGCGGCAAATGAACAAGATCCTGGCCACCGGCCACCAGCGGCACTATAGCATCCTGTACGATAACGCGGTCGATACGATCCGCCGCGGCCTGATCGGCGAGATCCACAGCATCCGCGCGCAGTGGCATCGCGGCAATCTGCCGGGGCGCGACAGTTGGTCGATGCCGCTGCCCGACGAAGAAATGGGCAAGCGCATCGCCGGCTTGAAGAAAGACCTCGCCGCGGCCAAGGGAGTGGCCATCGACACGAAGCTCCAGTCGCTCAAGAAGGAAATCGAGTCGGCACGCTCCCGCGCGATCTTGAAGATGAACGACGAGGTGGAGCAGCTCGAACTGCAATATCTCGACCACGACGTCAAGGCTGAGAACTACGGCTACCAGGAAATCACGCTGGCCAACGGCGCCCGCCGCGGCGCCCTGGAAGAGCTCGTCCGCTGGCGATTATGGCACCGCACCGGCGGCGGACTGATGGCCGAGCTGGGAAGCCACCAGCTCGACGCGGCGGGTATTTTCATCAGCGGGCTGCGCGAGGACGGACAAAAGGCTCTGCCGTTGAGCGTTTCAGCCGTGGGCATGCGCTCGCTGTTCCCGCTGGATCGCGATTGCGAGGACCACGTCTACTGCGTCTACGAATTCCCGGGCCCCGAATACGAAAGTGATCCGAACAAGAAGATCGGCGTCGTCTACTCGTCGATCAACGGCAACGGATTTGGCGGCTACGGCGAAACAGTGCTGGGCACCAAGGGCACGCTGATTCTGGAGCGCGAGCAAGACGTGATGCTCTTCTCCAGCGACGCCTCGACGACCACCCGCGTTACCGTGGCCACCGGCACGAAGGGGGCACCCACGCTCGACACCACGGAAAGCGGCGGCGGCGCCGAGATCGGCAAGAAGGCCCTCGAAGGACCCCTGAGCCGCGGCTACACCGAGGAAATGGAACATTGGGCGTGGTGCATCCGCCACCCGGCCCCCGAGAACCAGCCCCGCTGCCATCCCAAGGTGGCCCTGGGCGACGCCGTGATCGCGCTGGCGACC
>JBBDNV010000179.1:0-12278 GCA_040877415.1 Pirellulales bacterium | reverse complement strand
CACGCCTCGTTCGACCGCTTTCCGCGGCTGGTCGAGTCGCGCTACGACGAGGCTTTCGTCTATCTCAATTCGCGCTGCCGCAAGCGGTCGCTGGTGATCCTGATCACCAACATCATCGACGAGGTGAATGCAAACCAGGTGGGGCAGTATTTGACGAGCGTCGTCGGGCGCCACTTGCCTTTGGGCGTGCTGCTGCGCGACCACGCGATCTTTGACGCCGCGCTGCCGCCTCCGCCCGGCGACGACGAGGCGCTGTATCGGGCCGCCGCCGCGGGTGACATCATCACGTGGCGGCGCGGCGTGCTGGCGGACCTGGAAAGCCAGGGCGTCTTGTCGCTCGACGTGTTTCCCGAGCAGATGACGGCGCCTTTGGTGAATCGCTACCTGGAAATCAAGGCGCGGCATTTGTTGTGATGGTCCCGGCGATACGGGTCTTCACGCTCTTTTCGCTTTGCGAATGAACGGTTCGAAGAGATGGGAACAGACCTGCGCTTCCCGCTTCTGGTTCGCTTTGTGGATCGCGGACAAGAGCCGTTTGATCGCTTGCTCGCGAGCCCAGCGGCGCATGGCGAGCAGGCGCCGCTGCTCCCGGGCATTCATCTTGCGCACGCGGCACAACCGGCACGGCATATAGACGCGGCCGCCGCAGCTCGGGCAGCGTTCGATCGGACCCAAGGGCTCGAACTCGGCTGCCCGGGCGCGCATCCGCGGTTCGTAGTCGGGCCGTTTGCCCCTGGCGATCGCGCTGACCGTGGCTCGACTGACGCCGATGGCAGCGGCGATCTTGCGCTGCGAGAGCTTTCCTTCGTTCAGGAGCCGCCGGACTTCTTTCACTTTGGCCAGTGCAAGCATGGCGCTTGTCTCCAACTGCCGCTCGTGGCGACGAGCGAATGGTGTGCGGAACGAATCAGTCGTGGTCGGTCTCAAACCAGAAATCGCCCGGTTCAGGCTCCGGTTCGTCGTCATCCAACAGGTCCGGGTCCCAAGGATCGTCGCCTTCCGGGTCCGGTTCGCAATCGTCCCCGTCGTCGTCCGAGTTGTGTTCGCTCGCCACGGGATGGACAGAATTGCCGTCCGCGTGCGGCCATCCGGCTTGATACGCGGCGACGTGCGGAAAACGGGTCGGCGGCATGCGACGAAACCTCCTGGGACACTCGGATCGGCGTTTGTTGACCTGAACGGAATGCATGGCTGACGGATGGGACCGTGACTGCGCCGAGTATCCTAGCGCATAAAATGGCCATATTTCAATCACTATTTTGAACAAAATTATGACCTATTTATGATCGCTGTTCGAGAGATGGGTCCCCAAAAAACAAGTGTTTACTGGGTAATACCTCGACAATATAGGCAAAGGGCGGTACGATAGACGCGTTCAGGATGGCATAATCGCCCATCGAATCGAGCCCAGAGGTGACCAAAACGATGACCTTGGAACCGTACGATCCCGACCGCCTCAATGCCCTGACCCTACGGGCCCTCGACCTTTGCGCCCGCTTGCGCAACCTGGCCCGAACCAGCCGAGAGGAGAATCTGCCCGGCTTGGAGCTGCATGACCGCAAGGCCTTGGAGTGGCTGGAGAAACTCGAGGGGTGGGCGGTCGGAGCCGAAGCCGAGTTGCACCGTCGCGTGGAGCTTGCCAAGGGTGAGCGCCGCGCCAATGAGACCGTGCAAAGCTTGCGGCGGAAGTGAGCGATCAACCCGATTCCGTGGCCGATCGCTGCGTCGGACGCTTGGTTTTGCTCAAAACCAGCCGTGTTTGTCGACGATGTTTGCCAGCGGCTCGCCGCGCACAAATCGCCGCACGTTGTCCAAAAGGACGTTCAAATGACGACCTGGCACGCGCGCGGATTGGCCCGCCACGTGCGGCGTGAGGATCACATTCTTGAATCGCCAGAGCGGATGCTCCGCGGGCAACGGCTCGATTTGAAACACGTCGAGCCCCGCGCCTGCGATTTCATGGGCCTCGAGTGCCGCCACCAGGTCATCGAGGTTCACGATTGCCCCGCGGCCGATATTGATCAAATAGGCGCTCGGCTTCATGGCCTGAAACTGCGCCCGGCGAAACATTTGCGCAGTCTCGGGCGTGTGCGGGGCGGCGATGATGACGAAATCGCTTCCGTGCAACAAGTCTTCGAGCCGGTCGGGGGGCCAGAGCGCTTCGACCCCCTCGGGCGCCTCGGTCCGCTTTGGATCGACCGCCGAGACGTGCATGCCAAAGCTGGCCAGCCGCCGGGCGATTTCCGCGCCGATGTGGCCCAAGCCGACGATGCCCGCGCTCAGGTCGCCCAGATTCCGGTGAACGTCGTCCATGGCGCTGGGCACTCCCGGGCCGGTGGCAAACGTGACCCGCGCATTTTCTCCGCCCACCGGGTTCCACCGGCCGGCCACCTGGTTGCGAATGTAGGTGTGCAGGTTCCGCGTGAAGCAAAGCATCATGCCCAATACGTGTTCGGCGATCACGTCGGAATACAGTCCGCGCATGTTGGTCAACTCCAGCGGATGCCCGATGAGCTCGGGAAACAAATAGTGTTCCAGGCTGGCCGTGGGCGCTTGGACCCAGCGCAACTTCGCGGCGGCGGCCAATAGCGCGGGGGTCAATTTGCCGAAGAACGCGTCGGCGTCGACGATCGCGCTTTGGGCGGCGTCGGAGGTTGTGGCGTTGACGACGTGCATCGGTCCGGCGGCCTCGACGATGCGCTCGAGCCGCTCCGGTTCGACCGGCGGGTGAATCACAAGTTTCATGGAAATGTTATAACAGCTCGTTCTACAGGGAGAGAAATTGATGACCACGAACTGCCAACCCGTGATCAACGAGCTCAAAGCGCTGGGCACTGCCCAGAATCGCAAAATCTACGCCCGCCATGGCGTCGACGTCGCCATTTAGCCCCCGGCTTTGCCGGGGGATCGTCGTACCGCAGCACGCGACTGGTCGTCAACCTTCGCAAGCGAGGAATCCCCCGGCAAAGCCGGGGGCTAACCGCCGAAGCGCAGCATCAATCGCAAGCGAGGGTGTCCCGAAAACCAATTTTCCCACGCTTGCGCTTCGGGCTAGTGTTTAAGCCCCGTTTCTTGCGGACCGCGGCGCGCAGCGGTAGATTGGCGACGCGGCGGGTATTTCGCGCAAAGGAGGCACTTATGGCGGTTGTCGACGGCGGAACGCTGGTGGGTCGGGTGCTCGGGGAACAGAAAGTCAAGTACCTGTTCTCGATCAACGGCGGACACTTGTTTCCGATTCTGGCGAACCTGAACAACAACGGCATCAAGCTGATCCACATGCGGCACGAACAGGCCACCGCCTATGCCGCCGACGCCTGGGCCCGCACCACCGGCACGCCGGGCGTTTGCTGCGTCACGGCCGGTTGCGGGCTGACCAACGCGGTTACGGGGCTGTGTGTCGCGGGACTCACCGGCTCTAGCGTGGTGTGCATCTCGGGCCAGCATCCCGTAGGCGAGGACGGTTTGGGATCGTTTCAGGAAGCGTATGGCGCCGAAGTCTGCCGCACGTTCAGCAAGTTCACGCACCGCGTGCTCGATTGGTACCGCATCTCGTTCGACGTCCGCCAGGCCTTTCGTCAGGCCATGATGCCCCCGCAAGGCGTTTCGGTGATCGATATTCCGACCAACATCCTTTATCACCAGGACGAAGAAACCGACCAGGTGCCCGGCGCGAAGGTTTATGAGCCCGACCAGCTTCGTTCCCAGGGCGATCCGCGGTCGATCGAGCGCATCGCCGACCTGTTGGCCCACGCCGAGCGGCCGCTGCTGGTCGGGGGCGATGGAATCTTCTGGTCGGGCGCGGCTGGGGAACTGGCCGAGCTGGCCGAGCTGTCGCGAACTCCGGTCTACACCCGCCGCGCAGGACACGGCGCGTTGTCGGAGGATCATCCGCTGGCTGTGCGGGGCGCGTGGAAAAAACCGTTTACCGGCCGGGCCGACCTGGTGATCGCCATTGGTTTTCGGTTTTGGAGCGGCGAGAAATTTGGCCAGCCGCCCACCTGGACCGACAAAGCCACGTACGTGCAAATCGACGCCACGCCGGACCGCATCGGCTGGCAAGTGCCGGCCGAAGTGGCCGTGGTCGGCGATCCAAAGCTCGTGCTCCGCCAATTGATCGAGGCCGTCAAATCGCGCCAGAAGGACTTCACCGCGAAAAAGAACTCCGCGTGGCTCGAGGAAGTAGACACGGCCCGCGAGAATTTTCGCAAAATGGTCGGCGAGCGCAGCAAAAAAGTGCGCGGCGAGGTGCCCATTCACCCCGATCGCCTGATCGGCGATCTGGTGAGCGTGGCCGACAAGGACGCCACGATCGTGGTCGACAGCTTCACGCTCTCCGGCTATATCAGCCACCACTGGCCGGTGCGCTTTCCCGGCCAGATCGTCGACGCGGGTCCTTTGGCTCCGGTGGGACACGGCGTCGGAATGGCGATCGGCGCGCAACTGGGCCGGCCCGGCAAGCAGGTGATCACCGTGATCGGCGACGGCGGCATCGGCATCGGCGGCTGGGACATGGAAACCGCGGCCAAATACAAAATCCCCGTGATCGCCCTGTTGTGGAACAACAGCTCCTGGGGACCGAGTTTTGAGCAGATGCCGCTCCTCAAGGGGCGCACCGATCCCTTCGACATGCTGCCGGGCATCCGCTACGACCGCATCTTCCGCGAGATGGGCTGCCATGGCGAGCACGTCAGGCAGCCCGACGAAATCATTCCGGCTTTGAAACGCGCGTTCGAGTCCGGCAAGCCGGCCGTGATCAACGTCGTGGGCGACAAACGCATCGGCCATCCCACGCTGGGGGGCAACCTGCTCGGGTCAACTCAACTGTAGGCCCGTGCCACCTCAGGGCCGGCGGTGGCGCTCAAGGACTTGTACACGAATCGAGCGTACGATGCGCGTGATTATGATGGGAACCGGGTCGTTTGCCGTGCCCACTTTCCGCGCGCTATTGGATTCGCCGCACGAGGTATTGGCGCTTTTTACGCGGCCCGACCGCCCGCTGCACGGCAAGAGCCGGGCGGAAGCCAATCCGACGCGCGAGCTGGCGGAAGCGCGGGGCGTCGGCGTACACGATCCGCAGGACGTCAACGCGCCGCCTGCCCGGATGGTGCTGGCCGGTTACCGACCCGATTTGCTGGTCGTCTGCGACTATGGCCAGATTCTTGCGCCCCAGACGCTCGAGATCGCGCGCTGGGGCGGCATCAATCTGCACGCTTCGCTGTTGCCCAAGTATCGCGGCGCGGCGCCGATCCATTGGGCCATCTATAACGGCGAGACGGAAACGGGCGTGACCGTGATCCACATGACGGCGCGGGTGGATGCCGGCCCCGCCATCGCGCAGGCCAAGACGCTGATCGGTGCGGATGAAACGGCGGCGGAGCTCGAGCCCCGCCTGGCGGAGCTGGGGGCGCCGCAGGTGATCGATGCGATCGCTCGGCTCGCTTCGGGCACGGCACAACCGATCGAACAAGATCCGACCGAAGCCACCCGGGCTCCGCGCTTGACGAAGGAACACGGAGCAGTTGACTGGTCGCGGCCGGCCGCGGCGATCAAAAACCAGGTGCGAGCCTTCGAGCCGTGGCCCACGACGTACACCTTCTGGCGACGCGCAGGGCACGAGCCTTTGCGATTGATTCTAAAGCGCGTGCACGTCGAGCCCGCGGGAAGCGGCCAGCCCGGCACCGTGCTGGAAGCCCATGAGGACAAGCTCGAGATCGCCACGGGCAACGCCGTCCTGGCCATCGACGCGATCCAGCCGGCCGGCAAGCGCGTCTTAACGGCCGGGGAATTCTTGCGCGGTTATCCCGTCCAGCCCGGCGACAAGTTCTCGGGCTGACGAATTCGGTTATCGCAGAGATCGCTGAGAGAAATGGCTCGGCACCCCCCGCGACGGTCTTTGGGTGGCCTGATTTCAGAATTCCGTTTTTAGCCAATCGGGTGGAATTGAGAGTTCGACTTTTTCATAGCTATACAGCGTGCGCGCGAAAAAGCCCGGCCCTCGTCGGAAGTGATGCGACGCGCAAGTTTTACATTCTTCGTGCCGGCCCAAATCGACCGCACCCCCCGAAATAAAGAACTCCGGACCAGCGCGCAATTCCCCATCGTCCCTTAAAGCAGATTTTCGCGTCGGAATCGAACGCGTTTTCAGCCGCCCGGGGACTGTCCCGATTTTGCGCAGCAAAATGGGACTGTCCCCCTCTGCCTCTTATTAAGGATGAAGGATGAAGGATGAAGGATGAACGCGGAAAGAGAGCAGCACGCGGGCGGGTGAAATGAGTTTCCGAATGAGCGCGATGGTCTGCATCGCTTTTCCTCATGGCGAACGGTTATATTGGACTTTCATTGTTGAAATGGATTCTTGAGACCGCGATGCGCAACGTTTGACGCACGCCCACCGGGACCCATCGCCCCTTCGCAAGAATTGAAGGGTGTCTCGGACAAACTTAACTTCGTGTTAACCATCGGGTCACTGGTTCGATTCCGTTAAGGGGAGCTTGGGTCCGAAAGGAACCCTCTTCGAAAAAAGGGTGGCACGGGAGAGAGAGCCGGCTGCGGCCCGAATCAATCTCACGCATCTCACTCGACCAGCTCCTCGCCTGCGTCCATCGCGGCGCAGAACTACGCCAGGAGCCGTGCGCAACTTGCGGCGGCGGCACGCGAATTAAGATCTTCGCCTGCGAGATTCACGGCGAATGCCAACTGGACGACAAGATCAAGGGCGTGAAGTTCTGCGCGGATTGTGCTGAATCCGAGCGGGTCAAGACGTTGACTTGTATACACCAGGCGTGTGATGGATAATTGGGCGGACTAGAGGGCTCGCGCATCTCGCAGGAGTCGTCCGATGCACATTCGTTGTCCGCATTGCCACAATCCGATCGACGTGGTGGACACTAATCCGCTGGCTGAGATTTTGTGTCCCGCCTGTGGCAGCAGCTTCAGTCTTCTGAGCGGCGATACGACCGAAAGTCTTCGCGCCGGCACGCGCCGGCTAGCCCACTTCGATCTGGTCCGCGAGTTGGGCGTCGGCAAATTTGGCAGCGTGTGGCTGGCCCACGATACCCAGCTTGATCGCACCGTGGCGATCAAGATTCCCCGCAAGGAATCGCTCGACGCGGACGAAACGGAACTGTTTCTGCGCGACGCGCGGGCGGCTGCCCAACTCAAACATCCAAACGTCGTCGGTGTCCATGAAGTCGGCCGGGACCACAGTGTTGTCTACATCGTCACCGACTACATCGAAGGTGCCAGTCTTCGGGAGTGGCTTTCCGGGCAACGGTTGTCGTTGCGCGAATCGGCTGAATTGGTTGTCAAGCTGGCCGAAGCGCTCCACCATGCACATCAAGCTGGCGTGGTGCATCGCGATCTCAAGCCCAGCAATATCATGATCGATGGCGACGGCCAGCCACACGTGATCGACTTCGGCTTGGCGAAGCGCGAGGCCGGCGAGATCACGATGACCGTCGACGGCCACATCCTGGGCACACCCGCCTACATGTCCCCGGAGCAGGCCAAGGGGAAAGGGCACGAGGCGGATCGCCGTAGCGACGTCTATTCGCTAGGCGTGATTCTATTTGAATTGCTGACTGGCGAGCTGCCGTTTCGCGGCGAGACGCAAATGCTGCTGTTGCAAATTCAGCGCGACGAACCACCGAGGCCGCGGAAGCTCAACGCCAAGATTCCGCGTGACCTGGAGACGATCACGCTGAAGTGCCTGCAGAAAGAACCGGCAAGGCGGTATCAGACCGGGCACGATTTGGGCGACGATTTGCGGCGCTGGCTCGCTGGGAAGCCCATCCTGGCCCGGCCTATTGGACAAGTAGCGCGCGGGTGGAGATGGTGCAAGCGGCAGCCGCTGGTAGCAGGCTTGTGGGCTGCTGTCTTGCTCGTGTTACTGGCGGGCACCACGATTTCCTTGTCCTTCGGGATCGAGGCTGCGGCCAAAGCCTACGAAGCAGAGGCACAACAACAGAAGGCCGAGGAGGCGGCCAACGAAGCCCGGCGCGAGAAGGAGGCAGCGCAAAGGCTCCTTTACGCCGCGCGGTTGGACGCAGCGAAGCGTGCGTTCGACGCCGGGCGAGTGGACCAGACGGTTGGCGTCCTCGAAACGATGAAACCCGATTCGGGAGCAAAGGACTTTCGGGGTTGGGAGTGGTACTACCTGAACCGCGAATGCCATCCGGCGTTGCGCACGATTGATCTTTCGGCTTGCGAACCGGCTGCTGCCGCTCTTTCGCCGGACGGCCGGACCATCGCGGTGGCGTTTACTGCCGGAGACGTCGAGTTTTGGGACTTCGAAAGCGGCGAGGCTTTGGCGCGCGTGAATTCGGCCAGCAAGAAGCTGAGGCACCTTGTTTTCTCACCGGACGGCTCCAAACTCGCGATCGGCGACGACGACGGGGGTGTCGGCCTCTTGGATGTCGAGAAGGCGGCCTCTCTCTGGCGCAAAGTGAGTCATCGAGACGCGGTCACATACCTGATCTTTAGCGCTGATGGAGCCCGGCTGGCCAGTGGGGGCAAAGACCGCGCGATTTGCATTTGGAACATTTCCGACGCTGAACCATTGGCCACGCTGCGTGAAGACTTCGGAACGATCGTTTCGCTCGACTTCGACCAGGCGGCCCCGCGCCTCGTTTCGCTCAGTGAAAGACCCCGCGCGCCTACTCGCGAGGACAAAAACACCCGTCTTGTAGTTTGGGATTTAGAAGAGTTCAAGCCGCGCGGGTCCATGGAATTCGACGCGGGCTTCCGCGATACGAACAAGGCATTTATGGGCAAAAGCGGGAGAGTCGTATTTGTAGTGAGATGGGGAGGGCCTGCAGGGTCGACGGTCGACGGTGGCCCGTTTGTTTCATGTGACGTTTCGCCATTTACTATCGACGAACGGGGAAACCTACAGCCGATTTCCGTGCCATCAAGAGATATATTAACGAGGCAAGAGAATGCGTTGGCCCAGGAACTCGACGCTGCCGCTGCGGACGCCATCCTACAAATCGTGCAGGGAAGGCACATATACGGCCCGGGCGACTTGCGCCGTTCCTTTAGCAGCTACATTTCTGAAAGCCCCACAAACAGGCCAACCGCAAGATTTTATGTTTCCATGAGTAGAGTATTTCCTAGTACCGTTGGCGAGTTGGCGCTGGTCGCCAGTTGCGGCGATCGCGCGATTGGTATCTCTAAAGATCGAAGGATTTACTGCCTGCACAAGAAACAATCATACGACGGGTTCTCGAGGTCCATTGCCGCAGACTGGACTCGGGGGCGAGTGTTCGACGTTGATGGATCCCAATCCGCAATTCGTGCGATCGATGGATTGCAGGGCGACACGATCGTGCAGTTCAACTCCGGACACAGAATATCAACGTCGCTCGAAATCGGCCCCGACGGGAGCAATTTGGCGTTTGGAACGGACGACGGCCGGATAGTCCTCATGAATGCGACCACGGGCGCGGAACAAGCCTCGTTCGAGATTCATCATGGGGCTGTCAATGCGGTGTGCCTTTCCGACGACGGTCGATTCCTTGTGTCCGGGGGTCAGGACGGCCGGCTGCAAATTGTAGATATGGCGAAGCGATCCGTCCGCCGCACCATCGAATCGCGGCATCGCGAAATCACAGCCGTTGACGTCGCGCCCAACGGTCAACTCCTGATCTATGGCCATCAGAATGGGTTTCTTGTGGAGTGCGGCGTGGGTTCCGAAGAACCCAGCGTCGAGCTCGGCCAATTAGGTGCATCCATCGAATGCGTCGCCTTTGGTCAAGACGCAAAGTTGTTGGCCGTCGGCACCCAGGACGGAAAGATTCACTTTTGGGATGTCTCTTCGCGTACGGCGTTGCGCAGTTTAGAGGCACACCGGGCCCTTGTTAAAGATGTGGCGTTTGTGCCCGGCCAGTCGCGGCTCGTATCATATGGCGACGATGGCAGACTGCGAATCTGGGACGTGGATTCCTTTGTAGAGTTGATGTCGTTGTCCGGTCAAGAATATCCGTCCTCACTTTTGAGAACCGAGCGAGGGAGAGGGAGGTCGCTCGCTTTCGCGCCAGACGGCCAACGGTCGGCGTGGCTGAGCAGGACACCACAGTTCATCGATGTCTCGGAGGAAAATGAAGACGCCAGAATGGCGCGGTTTGTCGCCGGGCAGTTGTGTGCCCGCGAAGGTGATGTTGAAAACGTCGAGGTCGCAATTGAGCAGAGGCGAGGCTGGAACGCCGAGATGCGAGAGTCGGCGATCGCCTATGCGCGACGCCGTGCGTTGACCCCCGAGCAACAATATTACCGCTGTTTGAGCGTGATCAGGGATGGGAACGCTGTACGGATGGCGAGCAGTCTTCTCGAGCGGGAACCAAATAACCGCGAATACCAGCGATTGGCGGCTCTCGCTTATTGCACGGCAGGTCAAGCTAGCGAAGCGTTGCCGCTGCTCACGAGCGAATCGGAGGGTCGCGAGCGCGTTGAAATGGAACTGCGCGCGGCCGTGTTCTTGAAACTCGGGAATCTTGATGGAGCAATGAGCATCTCAAGGAAATTGCAGCGGCTCTCTTCAGCGGCGAAGTCCGAACGGCAAAAAGCGGAGCTGGCTGCAATTCGGACTTCCATCGCAACGTCGCTGTCGAAAATCGCGCCACAGGCTACACTAACCGGGGAAAACGCGAACATAACGGATCCGACGGTACGCCAGGCGATCCTAGAATTTCTCTGGCTTCCTGCGCCACCCGTTAACGCTCTTCTCGCCGTCTCGGACACGCTGGTGGAGAACCGTCAGTGGGCCGACATCGCTAGAGTGGCGCGCGCTCCTTTTGAAAACGAGCGCAGCGCAATTGGAGATTGGAACTTGGCGATCGTCGAGTTGGCGGCGGGCAACCGGAAGGCCTATGTTGACCTGTGCCAAAAGATTCTTGACCGGTATGGAGACCACCGTGATCCCGACGTTCGGTTTGTTGTGGCGTTTACATGCCTACTTGGTCCTGATGCGACCAAGAGTCCTGAGAAGGTTTTAGCATTGACGGAAGAGGTAGCATCTCTCGAGACGTGGCACCCCGGCAAGCGAACGTTGCAGGGCGGGGCACTATTGCGGGCAGGACGTGCTAAGGAGGCAAGAAGGATACTCGACCAAGCCCTGCCAATGCACGGCTTCGCTAGAGCCATTGCCAAGGAGCGGGCAGCCGAAATCCTGATCAGTGAGCTATGGTGCCGCTTTTATTTGACGCTGGCGTACTTTGACTTGGATGAGCGCCAGAAGGCGGCAAAAAGCCTGGAATCGCTGGACGACGTTATGGGCAAAATGCTCGCGCTTCCATGGCAAGAGTCGACTTCGTCGTTCATGCATCGCGGGGCGCAGAGCTATTTCTTCCCGTGGGTCCCTCCATGCATGGTGGAGATAGTCAACGGTCAGCTCGGCGAGATTCGGGAAGCACTCGCTGATTCTTCGACCGACCACGTCCCCTGAACTTGATCCAGATGGAGCTTGGGTTCGAAAGGAACCCTCTTCAAAAAGGCGTTTGACCCACATGTCGATCCAGGCTCGCGCATCCCGTTGATCAACTCTTCGCCTGCATCCACCGCGGCCGCTAGAACTCTGCCAAGAACCCTGCCCAACCAAGTCCGCCGGCACCCGCATCAAGATTTTCGCCTTTGCGATCCACGACGAATGCCAACTGGATGACAAGACTCCGGCAGTAACGTGCTGCGGCGAATGCACTGATCTCATGCCTCCGAGGTAATCCACGGGCGAACAGACCCCGCGTCCAGCACCTCGCAAGCGCGGAAGATAGGCTATATAATCAGTTTTGTTGATCCCGAAAGGCGCGCATTGTTTCGAAGAGGGTTCCTTTCGGGGAGCTTTTCGTTCCGTCACGAATCTGACCGGCCCACCAGTTAACGCACGACGCCAAGAGTTCCGCCTCTCGGCGTTTTGCGTTTCTCCCTCCCCCCTTGCGGGAGAGGGTTGGGGTGAGGGGCGTTTGCGGGCAAGGACTTGCGTCGCGACCGACCGCTTTCGCCGCAAGCATTTCCGCCGATCCGCCCGCTGGCGGAAAACTCTCCGTTTCGAGAGACACCAACCGGGGTCCGAAAGGAACCATGAAGGTTCCTTCCGCACCCCGAAATCTCGCGCCAAAACTCTCTGAGTCTCTGTTTAACAGACCACCGTGGGTTAACAACCCGGTTGCTTCCGGTGGGCGGAAGGAACCAGCTCGCTCGCGCCGCTCTCGGCATACTAACCCGACGCGCGAGTTCTGATGTTGCGCTTTTTTAGCTAGCAGGCCGAAGATTGAGGTTGGTGAAAA
>JBBDNV010000178.1:0-59413 GCA_040877415.1 Pirellulales bacterium | reverse complement strand
ACATAACACTCAAACCACAATTGTCAAGCAACGAAATCTTGCAACTTGCAGACGGCGTGAATCATTCAGCGCGGCAACAGCGCCATCGTGATTCGGCGGCAGGTCATTTCTTGCGCCGTCAAGCTCACTCGGTTTGGTACACTGGGCGCATGCTTCGACACGTATCGTGCAAGCAGAGTTCGCATTTTCCTTAATGCAGAGGGAATCGTATGCATCCGCTGCAGGATACGGCGATCGCTGCAGGTGAGCAGGAGTTGCTTGGTCGGGCAGCGTCATACTGCGAGCAGATCTCGCTGAAGGAACTGACCGAAGAGCGATTGCTTGGATTGGCCAAGGAGCAAGGATCTGATTTCGCCACGGCGGTCGCTTATCAATCTGTCTGCCGCGATCCTGCACATGCACAAGCGATTGCGCGGCTCGAGCGATTGCTCTCGACGACCGAAGCCGCACCGAGGGTTGACGGTCGTGCGTCTTTTGGGTTGATACCAAATCTCGGATACTTCCTCGACAATAGGCCACAGCGGGCTGGTTCTCTAATGTTCGACGTGGCGAAGAGCTTCGGCTTCGACACATTCATCGTGCCCACGCCTCATACCGGAAACTTGCAGGCCAACGCTCGGCTGATCTGCGACACATTGAGCCACCGTGCGGACGATCGAATCGTTCTGGTGTCAATTAGCAAGGGTAGCTCGGACCTGAAGATCGCATTTGACGAGCCATCGGCTGGCGAAGCATTTCGGAAAGTCGTTGCCTGGATCAATATCTGCGGCTTGCTTGACGGGACCGCGGTCGTCAATTTGCTGCTCGACCATCGAGATGCTGAAACCGAGGCGCAGATCCTTGGTTGGTTTCGTGGCCGCGGAGAAGACTACGTTCATCTACTGATCGACGCCTTGCACGACTGTGGACGCGGGCCCGACCGCCCACTTGGCGGAGCGCTCAACGTCCCGCCCGATATTCGGCAATACCATATCGCCGCCTTTCCGCTCGAGCGGCATATCGAATTCGAGCACATGAAGTTCCTCAACCAGGTGTTGCTACAGCTGGGGCCCAACGATGGCTACGCGCTGCTGGCAGACTTATTGAATAAGCCGGGAGTTATTCTTCCCTTCTGGGGATCGGATCACTACGTTTATCAGGCGGTCGACCTTCCACGGATCGTCGCGGGACTACTTCGGCTGATCTGCGAGGACTGCCATTTGGCGAGCCCTTGAAATCGACTCGTTGGGGGCCCCGACGACCAGTTGGCCAATGGCAAGCGATGTTGTTCTTGAGCAATGGACAATCCGTTGAGTTGGCCGACCTATATCGAGGTCGCTCAGCTTTTTTTCTGGGGGCCGGACCGTCGTTGCTGGATGTCGATCTACCATTGCTCAACTCCCGTGGCGTGCTGACGTGCGGCGTAAACAACGTGCCCGCCATCTTTCGTCCGCACCTGTGGGTCAGCGCCGACGACCCGGGAAATTTCGCAGACGCAATCTGGCGCGACCCGGGAATACTGAAATTCGTCCCTCGCGGACATTTCGAGCGCCCCATCGTGGTCCGCGGTGAGGACGGTTCATTAAATGTGTCTAGTGAGTGCGTGGCCAGCATGCCGGCCGTATTTGGCTTTGATCTGAATGAATTGTTTTGCCCGGAGAGATGGCTATTTGAAGACACGTTCAACTGGGGCAACGATGGGTCGACTCCCGACTTGGACGGAAATCGCGGGGGGCGATCGGTGATGTTCCTCGCACTGCGATTGCTTTTCTACCTCGGAATTCGCAAGGTATTTTTGCTTGGATGCGACTTTCGGATGACATTTGATCAGCCGAATTACGCCTTTTCGCAAGCCCGGACCAGGGCGTCCGTGTTGAACAACAACGCAAGCTATAGGATTCTGAATCGACGGCTAATCCGACTCAGGCCTTGTTTCGACGCGGCCGGCTTTGAAGTGTTCAACTGCACCGAGGGGAGCCAGCTTGCGGCCTTTCCGTTTGTCACCCTTGAGCAGGCGCTGAATGAGATGACCGCCGGAATTCCCAAACAGATCGTGACCGATGGCATGTACGACCGATTGCAGCGCGAACGCGATGCGCAACGAGCGTCTCCTCACGCCGTACGCTGACGCTCGCGCATGGCTTAAAATATCTCGTAAGGTCCTGATTCAGAGCCATGAAACCCACGAACTTTGACACCCCCGTATTCATACTAGGAGCACCGCGGTCTGGAACGTCGCTGGTCACCGGCGCTCTTGGGCAATGCGGCTTATGGCTGGGGCCGCAGAGAAAAGGCAATCGCGCGAACCCGAAGGGATTCTTCGAGAACCCCGAGTTCAAGCGTCGCGTCACCAAGCGCCTGTTGCGAGAGCTGGGCGCCGATCCGCTCGGCGTGCATGCTCTGCCATCGTTGGACCAACCCAGGTCAACGCCCGCACTTCGCCTCGAGATTCACGCGCTGGTCGCGAACCAGGGATACGACGGGCAAGGGTCATGGGGTGTGAAGGATCCAAAACTCACATTGATTTGGCCGACACTGCTTGGATGTTTTCCGCATGCGAGATGGATCGTCGTGCGGCGAGATGCGGTCGACAACGTTCAATCCTGCTTGCGAGTAAAGTTCTTGTCCCGCCACAGCAGCGATGAGGCGTTCTGGTGGCGGTTCCTTCGCGAATACGAAACCCGCCTTCGGGCGCTCGTGGACGCGGCGCCCTTGTGTCGAGAGATTTGTTCGAGGACGCTGGTTTACGGTGACGTTCGTTCGCTTCGCGAGATCGTGGCTTGGCTCTGTTTAGAGTGGCACCCTGAACGCGTTGAACGATTCGTTGAGCCTCGCTATTGGCACTTTCATCATGCTTCCTGACGCCGACGGTCGCCGCCAGAGGAAACACCTGGCTAATGCGCGTCCTCCGCGTGTTGATTTGGTCCGCGCGGGCCAATGACGCGATACGCTGCCGGCGTGAAGTTGGACTGCGCCAAGGGCGCCAGGCAGCACAGCTCATCGCCTCGGGTGTGCCCAGGATTGCGCTCGGCGAAGTAGCGCACGTGCGGATCGCGCAGCCGCTCGGGCGTGATGTCGGCGATCCCTTCGCGCAAGCGGTACTGCTTGACGGAGGCGCGAATCACACCCGCGGCCGAATCGTAGCCTTCGGGATACTTGTGCCGGGCCAACGCGTCGATCACTCGCCGTGCGTGCGGAGGCGTGACGGCGTCATGGCGCGGATAAAACTCGTGAAAGAACACGGGCAAGAAGCGATAAGTCTTGTAGCCTTGGGCGATGAGAAACCAATACAGCTCCGCTTCGGGATACTCGTCGATCAGAGACAGCGCAAAGCGACCCGAGGCGCGCGTCAGCGCCTGATCGCCCCAATACTGCCGGTCGACGATGGTATCGCCGGAGAACAACGCCTTGACCGGCCGGTCTTCCACAACGGCGTCGAGCAGCATCTGCGTCGAGAAGCCGCAAAGCTGCTTCGTTTCCGGGTGCCGCACGCAGACCGCCCACTGTTTCTCGGCCAAATCCGCCGCGAAGGCATTCGCATCGACGTTGGCGTAATGGCGATGCATGAGATCCAGCATCTGGCCCCGCGCCTGGGGTGAGAGGTCGGCGACGGGCACCAGTCGACCGAGCAGACTCATCTCGATCTCCTCACGGCTGGGGCGGCTGAGATACTTCGGAAATGAAGTCCTCGAACTTCCCGGTCGGGCTGCGCGGAATCTCTTCGACCCACCGGAGCCGGATCTCGAACGGATAGCCCAGCGTCTGCTGGAAGTGCCGCTTGACGATCTCTTCCTCGGCGGCTTCCAGCGGCTCGTGGCGGACGACGTGAACGTCGATCTGCTTCAAGCTGCGTTGGATCACCTGAAACTGGAAGAACGGTGGCAGGTCTTCGGGTCGCTCGCCGGCATCGAAAATCGGCCAGCAGCGCCGGCCGTCTGGCATGCTGAGCAGATTCCGCTGACGACCGAGTATGCGCCGCAGAACCGGAAGCCCCCGGCCGCAGGGACACGGCGGGCCGACTTCGGCATAGTCGCCAATGTCATACCGCAACAGCGGCATCGCGAAATTGTGCAGCGTCGTGACAACAACTTTACCGACTTCGTCGGGTTGGCAAGGCCGGCCCGTCTCGTCTAGTACTTCCACTAGCAAATTCTCAGACATGACGTGATAGTACTCGTGGTCGGGACACTGAAGTGCGACGTAACCCACTTCCTGCGAGCTGTATAAGTCGACCACGTCGACGCCGAACGCGCGCCGGCAGACTTCGCGGCATGCGGGCTCCAGAATCTCCCCGTACGTGCGCAGCTCACGCAGGCTCGCGAGCGGCCGACCCCGCATTTCCAGAAGTTCCGCGATGGCACGCAACACCGACGGATAGGCCAACACGTAGCCCGGGTTGACCCGCGCGAGCCACTCGGCCTGCTCTTCGACCGTGCTGCGAACGTTGAGCAGAAAGGCGGGGCCGGTGGCGACCGTGCCGGCCGTCGCGGCTCCCCAATTCTCGGAGCGGCTCCCGTCGGGCGGCAGCGATTCGTTGTTGCCGGTGTAGCGAATGGCGGCCATCGACTGGCCGAAGTCGCGGCGGTGCCAAACGTGTTCGCGCAGCGTCAGGACTCTCCAGAACAGCTCGCTGATCCGCGTGCCCAGCGTCACGACCGGCTGATTCGTCGAGCCACTGGTCATCGTGCGCGAGACGCGCCCGTGCGTGGCCGGCGTTTGGCGGCTGTGCAAGGCATCGCCGGCAAGCTGAACATCGCGGCGCGACAGCAGCGGCACATCGTGCCAACCCATTGGCGTGGCCGCATGCTGCTGGTCGAGTCCCAACGCCTCGAATCTTTCTCGATAGAACGGCACCGTTCGCCAGGCGTGCTCGACCACAAGCGCAAGCTGGCGAAACTGCTCCCGCGCCATCTGCTCGGCCGACCACCACTGCGACTGCTCGAGTTGAAACAAAACGGCCAGCAGCCCGGCCGAGTGGCTTTCGGGCAGGGCAGGAAAGGATATCTCGGGCACACTGCTCAGCAACGAATTCATGCCACGTACCATCGAGGGTCGGCAAACGGCAATTTAGCCTGCCGCCGCGCTTGACGCTACTGCGCGACGGGAGCTCGCCATGGCGCCGCGCAGTACACCAAATTACAGACGACATCGTCCTCGTTGGGGTCATTGTAGCTGAGTGCCCGTGCAGGCGCTGGACAACATGCCCAACCGCCCGTCCTTACCAGAATGCATCTGCTGGTGGACCGAATCGGGACATGTCCGAATCCTCGTGCAGCTAAGGGAAACATTCCTGGTTTCCGGCTGAAAAGTGTCTGCGGAATTCGCGTGAGAGCTCGCCCAATAGCGCTTGATCTTCTTCCGCCCGTACGGCTGATGTGTGACTGTCCGCGGGCGGTTCCGTGGGCCTGACGATGGCAGCCAAACCATCGAATCCCGTTCTGAGGAGACGTACTATGCCGACGAAGAAAGCCACCAAGAAGGCCGCCCCGAAGAGCACCAAGACCGCAAAGCGCGCGAAGGCCACACCGGCCAAGATGGCCAAGCCCGCAGGCGAGGGCAAGTCGAAGAAGCTCAGCGCCCTGGACGCCGCCGCTCAAGTACTGGCGGCGTCGAAAGAACCGATTAACGCCAAGCAGATGATCGAGGCGATGGCCGCCAAGGGACTGTGGACCAGCCCCGGCGGTGCGACCCCTTGGGCCACATTGTATTCGGCAATAATCAGGGAGGTCGCCACCAAGGGCAAAGAGGCGCGGTTCAAGAAGGTTGATCGCGGTCACTTCGCCGCCAACCGGTAGCTCCCACCCGGGGTCCCGCCCCAACGCCTCACGTCGCGGGCGTCGGGGCGTTTTCTTGTTGGCGGCGTCCGTGGCCAACGGAGCCCAAGCGCCGCGACGTGGGCCAACCAGGGCGTCGTGGTGCGCGATCCGGCAGGTTTGGCGCACCGGTGCTGCAACGCCAGCCAGGCGAATGGCTCGTGCCGTGGTCAACATTCCCAAACGGCGAATTCTGACGGAACCGCGTCATGACGCTGCTCCTCGATCGCCGCCTTCGTGAGGCTGGGGTCTCCCGGACGAACATTCTGATCGGGACTTCCGCCAACGTACGCAGGCGTCCTGCTGCGCCTTTTGGTGCGTGATCTGAGCGTGGAGTTCATGTTGTGTTTCACTTCGGCCGCTTCAGCGAACGGATATAGTGACGACGGCACAGGCCTGTCGCACGAGATGGCAAAGAGCAGCCATCGTGCGTGCATATCGATGGCCAGTCATCTCGCCGCTCATGAATCGGGCCATCGACCGGCCGGCCACGTCGGGCGCGTCGCGCATGACTGTGGCATAGTCCGTGCTCGGAGGCTGGGCGATCACAGCCGGCGGCTGAGCATTGGCCGCCGAGTTGAGGAGCCAACGGTGCGTCCATGCCCGAACCGCGCCTTGCGCGCATGTAGTGCGCGTGGCACATGCCTTTGTGCGTCGCAACTCGTTTACAGTAAACGCATTGCTTCATATTTCACCGGACGGACGGACTCTAGGTCGGGCGGCCGGGGTGGGGGTGGGAAACCATGCACGTCGGGTGAAAAAGTACCTAAGCGTCCCCCCGGGGGCCTGAATCGCGCTCCCAGTATTCCCAGAAGTGCGCCGCATGAACCTGCCGGCCGACTTCTGGGAATATTAGGAGCGCCTTTCGTCATCTTTGTCTGCCGCGCCGATTTGATTCGCGTTGTACGTTGAAGCAACGCACGGACGAGGATGGTCACATCGCTCGCAGTAGGCACTGTCGTCCTTGTTCGCGATTCGGTCCGACTGATCCTGCCTTGGTCGTAAAGAGAATCAACCTCGTTCCCGTTGCTTATCTGAGTTGTCTGATCTACTGCGGCACTGCCGCAGACTGTCGCGACAGTCCCCATTGCGCCGTACCTTTCTCCCGCGCGTGCGCGCGCCCGCACGCGCGATTAGTACAATGGCTACTGTCGCGACAGTGCGCGACAGTGATGCGGCAATCCAGAGACCTTGGGCAATAAACGTGCTTGCGTGGACCACGCTACTTCCCTGACTTCTCACTGCCAACTCACTCTTAGCGCGATTCCATCATAGAACGGCTGCATCGCCGCACCACGGCGGCGAGTGACGCCGGCGACGGCTGCAGCCAGGTCGCGACCGAAGGTCTGCTTCGTAGTTACCGCGTGCCGTCCTTCGTTTTCGCACCACCGCTTCCAGGCATCGTACAGCGTATCGACGTTGATGCGGTGTCCGGGGCCGACGACGCAATCGTCACGAACAAAGGCCGATACAGGGGACGACAGGTCTTCGATCTCCTGCACCATGTCCTTGACGCTCGCGGGCACTATGAAGTGGCCCCGCTGGTGCAGGCGCTGCCAGCCTTCGATTGCCCAGTTCAGAATGCCAGGCAGTTCGGCCAGCAGGCGGTCGGTGAGGCCGGTGTCCTCCTTGCCGTAGAAGCTCTCGGTCAGCCGCAGAATCACGAATCTCCCGGCCAGGGCTCCGCTGGCATCGGTCATTCTGGGCAATTCGTTCGTGAGGAACATGAATCGCGTCGGCAGCTTCATCGTGACGCTGCCCAGGAACTTGCGGTCCACCGTGGCCAGGTCTTCACCGCTGATACATAGCAGGCGTTCGACCACAATCGGTATGTTCTCGCCATGGAAGCGGGCGTCGCTGACGATGGCCAGTGTCTTGCCGAGCAGGGGCTGCAGCCCGAAATGGCTGGCCAGGCCGGAGGTCGTGGGGCCACAGACATTGCCAATTCCGATCAGCCGCGCGAGCACGCGGGCAAGCGTGCCTTTGCCACTGCGTCTTGGCCCGACAATCAGCATAATTTTCTGCTGCGACGTATCGCCCGTGAGGCAGTAGCCAAACCACTCTTGCAGCAGCTCGAGCGCTTCGAGATCGCCGTCGAATAGCTGGTGGAGGAAGCGATGCCACGCCATCGGCTCCGGCGCCTGTGGATCAAGGTCGAAGTCGAGCGCGTTGACCGAGAAGAAGAGCGGGGTCGGTGGAAGTTGCCGCATCGTAGGCAGATGCACAATCGCTGATCGGCAGGGCAATATCTCGTTGGCCGGAGGATGGTCCTCGTTGGCTTGGAGCCACGATGGCGAAGTCACTGTCACAGGCATGTGCGCAAAGGCACGGATCGAATCGAGAGCTGCGTTGACCGTGCTCGGGTTCGAATCGTATTGCACGAGCTCGAGTTCCCCGGTCTGGCGATTGAAGATGTAGCGCAGCGAGTCGTGCAGCCAGGTCTGGAGTTGCTTCTTAACGGCGTTGTCCTCGACCTCCGTATAGCGGTTGTGGTGCCACGCCATGAGCATGCCCGCATAGCAATGGAGCATGCGACCGTCTGAATGGAGATGGTAATCCCGCACGTAGGCCTCTGCGGTGGGCAGCGTCCGTCTGGGTGAGAGCACTAGCTTGCCGGATTGTGGATCGCGCTGGCCGAGCGAAACGCAGCCCTCAGCGTCGAGTTCCAGTGCCGCACCTCGGCGGCATTGTTTTTCGGCGTCACGCAGCCGCTGGAGGATTTCCTGGTCGGTCCAGCCACGTGGGAACGGCCACTGACTGGCGTACTGGCTGATCGTGGCCAGGGCGGTAGCGTCGTCAAGGTCATGCTCGACAGCCCGGCAGGCGCACACGAACAGTCGATGCGATCCGTCGCGGTGGTCTAGAATGGCCATCCGCAGCATGGCCGCCAGGCAACGTGACGCCTTGTCTGCAGGCTCAACGGGGCTGACTGGCGGCGGTTCGGGTGCCGGCCCGTTGGCATGTTTTTTCTTTTCTGTGGCCGCTCGTTTCTCGCCTAGTTCCACGAGTACTGCTTCCGCCAGCCGTTTGACGCAATCCAGTAGCTCATCGGGATCGACGGCTGCAGGCTCTGCTGCCTCGTCGACCCAAGTAATCGCTTCTCCGCTCTCATGTGTACTGGGAGGGAAAACCGACTGTGCGCCCGTCGATCGCAGCTCGACGATCATGCCGGCCGACTTACTCTTATGCTTCTTGGTCGCCACTGAGGCCGTGGCGCGGTGCAGCCAGTGCGAACGCGGCTTACCCGACCGGCCGAAGATCGCTAGCGTAGGCGGCAAGAACTGGGGAGCTAGCTCGACAGCACGTGGATGATCAAGATCGACGTCGATGAGCCAACCCGAAGGCTCGCCCAGCAGCACGCCGATATTCTGCGGCTGGCCGTTGAAGTGGTCGCCGATCGTATTTGGAGTCAGGCGAAGCTGCTCCCAGGCATTGAAGCCAGGGTTCTTGCTGCGGTGGGGCAGTGGAATGACGGACCAACCGCGCCGCGCATATCGCTCTGCCGCCAGTCGCGTGACGCTGGCTTGGTCGCTTTGATGATCTCCCTGGGTCGCATCGTCCATGCGAGATGGCTCCGCAATGCTGCAGCCGAAAGTGGGTTCCGCGGGCCGGCCTTAGGACGGAACACGGGAAAAGTGATCGGCTGCGGCCTACGACCGGGAGACGGTGTTCTGGTCCACGAGCCGCTCGACGTCGGGCCAGCGGACGCGCCGGCTCTTGCCGAGCTTCACGTAGGGAAGGTCGCCGGCTTCCATCATCTGGTAGATCTTGCTGCGGCTGAGGCTCAGATGCCGGGCGACCTCGGTGACGCGGACCAACTGTGACTCAGAGGAAAACGTCGGAGTGCTCATGGGTTCCTTCTCGCGGTTTTAGGGCGTCCTAAATGCCGTGGCGACCAGCACGGCTACCACAAGAATAATTGTATTGATCGCTCCTTGACGTGCAACACAGTTATCCGTAATATATTCGTGGCATACCTGGAGTACCAAGATGACCAGCCTGATCACGTACGAAGCCGCCCTGAACGGCGAGGGCTACGAGTGGGTCGAGCCCTCGGACCGCCGGGGATACGTGCGGCGCATCCGACCGCCGTGGAACCCAGGTGGCGACGACACGCCACGGCTCGCACTGGTTGGCAAACGACCGGAACTGATGAACCGCAGGGTCGTCCTGCCCACAGAAGAAGACGCTGCGCTATTCCGCAACTTTGCGGCTATGGAGCCGACGCCGGATCAGATCCTCGATTTTGTCAACCGCCATGGTCCACTCTGGGGCGAGGAACTCGAGCGATTCGAGGAGTGGGAGTTCGAGGTCCGCACGATGCGGTTTCTGATCCAAGTTTGGGACGCGGTGCGGGCCCGAAAACTGCCGGCGGAGCATGCCGAACTCTTCAAGGCCGATAGGGCAGGCGTGGTCGAGTTTCCCCACGTGGACAACGTCCTTGAGTACGAGCCCTGGCTCTGGCAGAGCCGGCGCGTCACCGAGCATTCCGGTGCCGAATTTACGGTCGAGACGGGAGCCACCGCGGTTGCACAGCGCGGGACTCCCCTTCGGGCCGCCCAATCGTACGTCGTTTATGCCATCAACAATCGGCTTGCGGTGCTCGGCGCCCAGACCATGCTGGATTGGCCCGATGGCAAGTACCAACTCGTCACGCGGCCCAACAATCTCCTGGGCGCGCTCTGGTTTCAGTTCGCCTCATCGATCAGTGGCAAGAAGACCTATCGAGCCTGCGAAATCTGCGGCCGGGCGATGGAGATGTCGCCTGATGTGAATCGGGCCGACCGCCGGTACTGCTCGGATGCCTGCCGCAGCCGAGCCATGCGCCGTCGCCAGAAGAAGGCCGCAGAGATGCGGCAAGCTGGCAAGACACTGCGGGAGATCGCCAAGGCAACTGGGTCCGATTTGGCCACGATAAAGAACTGGCTACGGGAGGAATAAGGGATGCGACGCGCGCGGCGCGGACGTGGGGAAGGATCAATCTACCAGCGGACCGACGGCACGTGGTGTGCCACCTATAGTGCCGGGTACGCGGCCAGCGGCAAGCGGGTCCGCAAGACGATCTTCGGCGTCAGCAAGGACGAAGTCGCCAAGAAGCTGAGCAAGGTCCAAGCGACGCGCATGGACGGCACGTTTGTTGAGCCTAGTCGCACGCGGCTCTCGGCCTTTTTGGAGCGCTGGGTTGAAGATGCCGCTCGGCCGACGATCCGCCAGACCACCTACTTCAGCTACAAGGGCATCATTAGGAACCACATCGATCCACGAATCGGCGGCACGACCCTGTCCATCCTGAATCCCGTTCACATCCAGCGGCTCTATGCCGACATGGAACGGGATGGCGTTGGTCCCCGCGTTCGCCAGCTGACGCACGCTGTGTTGCGCCGGGCACTCAAGCAGGCGCTACGCTGGGGCCTGATCGCCCGCAATCCGTGTGACGCGATCGACCCGCCCCGCGTGCCCAAACGCCAGATAGCGCCGCTTACTGCCGAACAGGTGCAGCAGTTGCTTGATGCCGCCAAGGACGGCCGGCTTTACGCGCTCTACGTCGTGGCGATCGGCACTGGCATGCGGCTGGGCGAGATCTTTGGCCTGCAATGGCCCGACGTCGACCTCAAGGGCCGCGCGATCAACGTCCGCAGCACGCTGATCGAGATCAACGGCAAGCTCTCGCTAGCCGAGCCCAAGACCCCCAAGAGCCGCCGCCGCGTCGACCTTCCCCAGGTGGCCGTCGACGCCGTCACGAAACATCGGGCCCAATCGGTCCGCGAAGGTTTTGCAAAGGAGCCCTGGGTCTTCTGCAACTCGATCGGCGGCCCGCTGCGGCGTACCCATTTCCACGTCAACCACTTCAAGCCGCTGCTCGCCACTGCCGATCTGCCCGCCATCCGTTTCCACGACCTGCGGCACACCTCCGCCACGCTTTTGCTGGCCGCCGGCGTCCACCCCAAGGTCGTCCAGGAGCGCCTCGGCCATTCTCAGATCGGCATCACGCTCGACACCTACTCCCACGTCGTGCCGACAATGCAGCTAGAGGCGGCCGCCAAGTTGGACACGCTCATGCGGTCGTCCACTCGAGTTCCAAAGTTACGATGATGGGCGTAGCTGGACGCCTCGTCTTCCGCGACCGATCCTACGCAGGGCCAGGGCTTACGCATCAAAATTGGGGCGCAAGTCCTTGAAACGGCGGGTTTTCGCAGTTTTGATCCAGAGACTTTTTTCGCGCCATTTTGACGAATGCTATCGGGGGCTACCCACAGGCTCAAAAACACGCGAAAAACTGGCCTGAAACTGCCTCATTTTGATGCGTAAGCCCTGTACGCAGGGCCTGCTCTTCGTGGACGATGTTCATGAAACCACTGCCTCGCAGAGGCAGTATACTATTACGATCGCGGAGCGTGCCCATGCTAAGTCTTTCAAGAGTCAGCAAGATATACCCCGGCAACATCGTTGCGCTGCAAGGCGTTAACCTGGAGATGTCCACCGGGCTGTTTGGTTTGCTGGGGCCCAACGGCGCGGGCAAGTCGACGCTGATGAGAACGATTGCGACCCTGCAGGAGCCCGACGAAGGCTCGATTCACTTCGATGGTATCGACGTTCGCAAAGACAAGACGGCGCTGCGTCGCATTCTGGGCTACCTACCCCAGGAATTCGGCTGCTATCCGCGGACCTCAGCGGAAGCCATGCTCTTGCATTTTGCCGCCCTAAAAGGCATCCACGGCAAAGAGCGCAAACAAGTCGTCGAAACTTTGTTGGTCCAAACCAACTTGTGGAACATTCGCAAGCGCAGCGTCGATCGGTTTTCCGGCGGCATGAAGCAGCGATTCGGGATTGCTCAAGCGCTTTTGGGCAACCCAAGGCTGATCATCGTGGATGAGCCCACGGCAGGCTTGGATCCCGCGGAAAGGCGCCGCTTTCAGAATCTGCTGGCGGAAGTCGGGCAGGAGCGAGTCATCATTCTGTCCACGCATATTGTGGACGACGTTGCCGATCTGTGTCCGCGGATCGCGATCATGGGGCAGGGGAAAATCCTGAAGGAGGGAGAGGCGAGAAAACTCACCGTGGAAATGAACGGCAAGCTATGGGCCAAGATCGTCTCGAAGCAAGAGCTGGAGAGAATTCGGGCAGACCATATCGTCCTCTCAACCCGATTCCGGTCGGGCCAGACTGAAGTTCGTATCCTTGCTCACGACAAACCGGATGGAGCGACGGCCGTCGTCCCGGAGCTTGAAGACGTCTACTTTGGCGTCCTTGTCGAACACGGGCTGAAAGACAACTTGGAATAGCTCGATGCGTTCGTTTCTGGAAGTTCTGCGGTTCGAAATACGCTACCAGCTTAAGGCGCCGTTCTTGTGGGGCGCGCTGCTGGTCTTTTTTCTCATCCATTTTCTTACCGTTACCTCGATCGGAATCCATCTCGACGAGAATCAAAGAATAGACGTCAACGGTGCCGCCAAAATCATCCAGGTCGTCTCGACGTTGAATTATCTGGCGATGCTGCCTGTGGTGGTGCTCGTCGTAACTGCCATCACGCGCGACTATGACAAATCACTGGTTTCGTTCTTTTTCGTCACTCCGATAGGCAAGCTGCCGTTTCTGCTGGGAAGATTCACCGGCGCTTATTGCGCGGCGCTTGCGCTTGGGCTGGTCTGCTTGTTGGGAACTGCCATCGGCACCTACATGCCGTGGCTGGATCGGGAACTGCTCGGTAGCTACACCTGGGCACCTTATGTCTTTAGTCTCGTTGTCATCGTTCTGCCGAATCTGTTCATCATGTGCGCGTTGTTTTTTGCGGTGGCCGCGCTCACACGATCGGTGGCGATGACCGCTGCGGCGGCCATGACGATTATGACGGCCGATTTGGTGCTGGCTCTTTACACAGGGCTGGACGATATCGGCCCCGCCGCGATAGCCGATCCATTTGCCGCGCTCACGATCCGCGAGGCTACACGGTACTGGACCGTGCCCGAGCTCAATACGCAGCTACCAGGGGGACATCTTCTGGTGAACCGCCTGCTCTGGCTGGGGATCGCCTCCTTATCGCTGGTATTCGCGCTGACGCGGTTTCGGCTTGATCTCGCTTACGATGGCGGCGGCCGATGGTGGCCTTTCCATCGCCAGACGAGGCCCAAGGCGCCGCCGGCGCCGCTGGCCCGGCATGTCGACGTCGAACCGCGTTTTCTCTGCTGGGATTCGCTGGCGCAGTTCGCGTCTCAGCTCAAGATGGATGTTGCCGGCGCCTTGAAGAATCCCTTCACTCTCGTCCTGGTGGTTTTAGCCGCGGTTACGACGATTCAGGAGTTTCGCAGCCACGCCGATCCACTGTCCGGCCTTCCCTATTATCCGCTGACCAGCTTGATGCTCGGTCACTTTCGCTACGGTCTCGTCACGTTCGTCATCATCGTGGCAATTTACTATTCCGGCGCATTGGTTTATCGCGAGAAGGAATCAGGCGTGTCGGAAATCGTCGGCGCGTCACCCTACGCGGACTGGATCATGGTGGTCTCGAAAACTGTCGCGCTGTGCCTGGTCGTGATTGCCTTGCTTCTGACCGCCATGTTGACCTCGATGGCCTCGCAAGCGTTGGCTGCCTACACGAACTTCGAAATCCCGGTCTATTTGAGAAGCCTTTTTGTCCACAATGGCCCTTACTACGCAATGCTCTGCGTGCTGGCTGTCGCGCTTCAGGTGCTGGCGCCCAACAAGTGGCTGGGAACGTTGGCGGTGTTTGCCGCTTTCGTGATCCTTTTAAGCTTGGAGCAAATCGGCGTGGAACACATCCTCGTGAGCTTTTTGATTCCTTACGCAGTTTACTCCGACATGAACGGCTACGGCCCGGCTGGCCCGCAGGTTGTTGCACTCATCGCGTATTGGAGTCCTTTCTGTGTGCTGCTGATGGTTGTGGGTAACCTGCTCTATCCGCGTGGACTCCATGCATCCCTTTCCGATCGAGCTCGCGAAGCCGCAACGAGATTCGGCAGAGGCGTGGGGTATACCGCGCTTGGGGCCGCGGCCGCCTTCGTGGCCGCGGGAGGCTGGATCTTCTACAACACGAACATACTGAATCGATATCAGACGACCGCCGAGCGACAACAACTCTTGGCGAAATACGAGATTGACTACGGCCGGTATGTGGGCTCGCCCGCTCCTTCCTTCCAACAGATTGACCTGGCGGTGGACGTCTATCCCCAGGAGCGAAGGCTCGAGTCCCGGGGTTCCGCGCTACTTCGTAACAACAAGGACCACGCCATCAACGAGTTTGTCGTGTCGGTTGAGCCACAGATGGAGGTGATGAAGCTCGCCGTCGGTTCCGCCACGTTGACAACTTCGGATTCAGAGCAGGGCTTTTATCTTTTCGCGATGAGCTCACCGCTGGAACCTGGGATGACGGTGACGTTGAATTGGGACATGAAGAGGCAGAATCGAGGTTTCGTGAGCAAGGACCACGATTACGAAATCGTGGAGAACGGAACGTACCTTCCAACCCCGACGATGCCCATACCAGGTTTTGACTCCGAACGGTTCATTACCAGCGATGACTGGCGCCGACGACTGGGCCTTGATCCGGCCAAAGGCCTGCCCGAGTTGGGCGATCCTGCCTACCTGGGTGTGCTTAAGTTTGGTGTGGACAGCCACACTGAGTTTCGGGCCGTTCTCAGTACGTCCGCCGACCAGATCGCCGTGACACAAGGAGAATTGCAGCGCGAGTGGCTCAAGGACGGACGCCGTTACTTCGAGTACGTTGCGGACCGACCGATCTGGCCGGCCATTTCTTTTTCTTCCGCCGGCTACGAAGTTGCTCGGGACAAGTGGAACGATGTGACCCTGGAGATCTACCATGACAAAAAACATGGCATGAACATCGAAGCCATGCTGAAGACGGTCAAGTTGTCGCTCGATTACCTGACGAGAGAGTTCGCTCCGTATCCGCACGCCACCTTCAAAATCGTCGAACATCCCTTGTACCACTTGGCCGCGCACCCGCCCCCTGGCACCGCTGACTATCCCGAAGTGCTCGGCTTCTTAACCGACAATTCGAGTTTCCAGGGTTTGGATTTCGCGACGATCCATGAACTCTCTCACCAATGGTGGGGGTGCATGGCCTATGGCGCGAGGATGCGCGGAAGGCAGATGCTCAACGAAACGCTCGCGCAGTATTCCACCTTGATGATCTTCAAGGAATACTTCGGTCCGTCGTTCGCCGGCCGCGTCGCGCGGTCGTTCCAGGACGGTTACCTGAAATCGCGAAGGGCGGAAACCGATGCGGAGCGTCCGCTGATCGAGACCGACGATCAGGGTTACATCAGCTACTTCAAAGGTCCGCTGGCATTCTACGCCTTGGCCGACGCGATCGGAGAAGGTCGGGTCAACCGTGCCCTTCGCAAGTATCTGGAGAAGTTTGCCGACAAAGGGCCGCCCTTCCCGACCTCTCGCGACGTCGTCAACGAGCTCAGAGCGGTGGCCGGCGACGAACATCAGGAACTGATCACCGATTTGTTTGAGAAAATCGTTCTCTACGACTTTCGGATTGACCAAGTCGACGTTCGGCGTTCCGGCGATGTCTTTGATGTCTCGATTACCTTGGCGGCCCGCAAGTTCGAGGTAGACGGCCTGGGCGAAGAGACGGAAGTGCCTCTAAACGCTGATGTCGATGTTGCTCTCTTTTCGCAAGCGGACGACCGCGCCGAGCGTCGGCTTCCCGCTCATCAAGAAAAGCGCCGCGTGCACTCGGGCATCCAAACAATCACACTTCAGGTTACCAACCCACCTAAGTCGGTCGAAATCGACCCGCTCTATATGATGATTGACAGAACCCGGCAAGACAGCGTCATGAAGATTGACCGGTGACTGGAAGCACTGGGACGTTTTCATCGCTTCCCTTGTAGGATCACAAAGCGGTAGGCACAGAACTGCGTGGCCGCCAGTTAGTTCCCGAAAGCCGCGGCGTGATCACTCGACGGCGCGCGACGCTCAATCAAGCCTCGTTCGTGACTCAGGCTCTGATAGCTCTCAGGTCGTCAGCGCTGCACCCCCGTTATCCAGCCCTTGAATGTCGGCGAGCGTCCAGGACCGTACGTGCAAGTCTGGCGTGTGCGCGTCCACATAGTTCTTGCACGTCCACCACCATCCAGGGCGCCATCATCCCGAGATTGGCTACATTTTGGCTACATCGGGCCGCCCTTGGGCGCTGATTTCGGTGCTCGGCCAGCGCAAAAGAAAAGCCCCGCAACTCTAGGCGGGGCTATGCGTTGTGCGAAAGCGGAGGGCATGGGATTCGAACCCACAACCCCTTGCGGGGCACCTGATTTCGAGTCAGGCCGCTAGCCAGTTCGCTTACCCTCCGGGCCTGGTTGAATTTACTCCCCTGGGGCCCGGCGGGCAACCGCGCTGGAACAGGCCGGAGGCGAGAGGCTGGAGGCCGGAGGCCGGAGGCTAAAGGGGCGACGAGGAACTTTGGCCGGCTCGGGGTGCGGTTCGTCGGTCCGTCGCAAAAGTATCGGTTTTGCCACCAGCGCGCCGCAGGCGATACGCCCGATAGGGCCGGAAGAACCGGACCTTCGCGGACCGGCCATCGTCGCCACACCGGGCCCGCCAAAAGCACCAAGGCCGTTGGACCTGCGCCAGGCGTCTGCCGGACGTATCGCCTTGCGCGCGAGGGGAGCATGTGGATTGAAGTAGTTGACTTATTTGCACCTTAGTTGCTCGGATTCATTGCATCAGCTTTGACGTGTTGTTTTTGACTTGATGCAATGGAAATTGTTTGGAGTTCGTTGCGGGTTACGCCGATCACGTCCTATGTGACTCATAGTCCATAGACTCATAGGCAACAGAGCGTCAATCTGGCGTTCATGGCAGCGCGGCCCGACATTCTTGGACGCTTCGGCCTAAAAGTACGCGATTTGCGAACGGCTCGCGGGCTGTCACAAGAGGTTTTCGCGGCCAAATGCGGGCTTGATCGTACCTACGTAAGCGGAATCGAGCGCGGACGCAGGAACGTAGCATTGCGGAACATTGAAGCGATTGCGAAAGCGCTTGGCGTCGGAATAGACGACCTATTCAATGGATTGTAGGACGTATCGTGAGCAAAGATCATACGACGCCGAAGTTGACGGTATTCGAGGATTTCCTAAACGCGCTATCGACGTGTTTCAAAGAGAAACCGCAACTCATCCAAATGACGATGAGCAACGTCTTTTCGATGAGGATGATCGGAAATAAGACGCATGGCGACTTGGCTGAAGTTGCCTTGGCTGAGTTCATTACGAAATACGTCGAGGGGCATACTGCGCGACATGTCGGCAAGGATTTGTTTCGAGCCAAGTCAGTAGAGCAAGATATTTCGGTTCTCACGCCTACGGGCGAGGAAATCCCGATTAGCCTCAAGGCTTACGGTGTTGGGCCACTTCAGCTTTCGACGAACAAAGATAGCTCGATGTTCACTATTCTTGAGGAAACGCTTGGCAAAGGCGGCACCACTGATCGGAAGATTATTGAGTCACTGCTTTTGTCTGGGGCTTTTGCCGACTTCCACAAAGTCAATGTGCTGCCTCTGATCTACAACGAAAAGAAAATGATTTGCAATATCTTGGTGTATGAGGTTCGCCGCGCTTTCGATGCCGCTCGGAAGATCGACTATTTGTCGTCCGGCAAAGGACGCAAGCACCCAATCTACCGCTTCACAACAATTGACGGCCAATACATCTTCGAGGTTCGGTACGGGGGTGTGTCGGCAAATGCACTTCAGCGCGGCCTTTGGACACATACCGTCAATGCAGCGCCGTTTTTTAGGTCGCTGACGGACTGGATAACCTACACGATTAACAAACCTCTATTGGATGTAATCGCGCGAGTGTTAGTCTCGACGCAAGAAAAGCACGAGCAAATCCTGAAGATGCTCTAGCAATTGACGATGAGAAACAAAAACTCCTTTGTTGCCTCTCGTGCTTCGTCAATCCACTCATTAGTCCAACGCATCCCTTCCATGACGTTGGCCTTGTAGCCTACCTCAACAACCTTGTGCTCTTTCCCAAGGCTATCTAGCATGGCTGCCATTTCGTGAGTGGTCATCCTGCCCTGATTGCTGTAGGACAAGAGGATGTATCGGGCTTTTGTGGACTGAACAAGGCGCTCGATTGCCTCAATGACCAAGTATCGACCACTCGGACCTCTGCGGAACTCCTCGAAAATTGAGCCGTGCTTATCGCTCACGTCGGCTCGCCGATTAGCTACGCCGACTAACTTGGGTTGATCGTTGCGGCAAATCGTTGTCCAAAGATGATAGTACGATGCGTACCGTACTCGGGACGGTGGCATCTTCTCATTTGACGAGCCATAGGGTGGATCAAAATAGGCTAGGTCAGTCTCGACATCCTCAAGTAAATCAAAAATATCGGCTTGATGTACTTCGTGAACCTGTTCATTCCGCCAAATCTGAGGCAGCGTCATCTTCATCGTCAGATATGCGCGTGGTGCCCATTCTCTGAGGTATGACACCTGATGGCCCACGGTGCTGTCCACTTTGTCCATTGCGATAATCAAGCTGGTCAACAGCACTGATCGTTCAACTTCGTCGGTCGTGACTCGGTCAATTTCTTCTCGAATCGCGTCAAGTTTTCGCGTATTGTGGATTTGCCAAATTCGCTTCCGACCGTCCTTTTGCACAGCGGACCCGTCATTGGGTTCACCGCCGTAGTGCTCCGTAAACCAGCCGTCGCGGCCGGGAAGCCCATTAAGGTGCTCGATGATTCGCGCGTAATAACTTGGCGGTTGTGTGTTCCGCAGATAACAGGTCGCAAATACGCGCGACCAGACGGAAATGTCGTTCGCCGTAACTCGATACCCGCGCTTGGCGAGTGCCTGCGACACTCGGGTTGAACCCGCAAAGCCGTCGAACACGGTTTGCACACCTAACGGCTTAATTAAATCTAGGATATGCGGAATCAACAACCTCTTTGACCCGATGTACTTTATTCCCTCGGTTCCAGTCACATCAGCGCATTCAAGAAGCGTGTCATCCGAAAAAAGAGGCTTTTGCATTTCAGCCATGCGTGAATCCATTCCAGTGGGTTCCGTTTCTGCGCCAATTGGCCCCAGTCTACCACAACTGGTGCGATAGATCAGTGGGACAAGCGCTCAGTCCATTCTGGCCAGCCGCGCCAAAAACAGAATGTTGGCCGACGTGATTTGAACCATATGCTCGAAATGCTCTTTCGTTGCCGTCAAATCGGGCGTCGGGCCTTTGCCGTGAGCATCGCCCAGCTTGTTGCGAATCGTGCCCGCGCCCTCGAAGAATGACACGTAGAACGACGGGAATAAACCTTTGTCTTTGCAGATGGCAACCAAATCCTTGCAGGTAGCCTTGCCTTTGTCGTAGGGCCAGCCCTTGGCTTCGCAGATCGTTTTCATCACGGTTTCAAACGCCGAGCCGCAATCCGTAATCGCATCGGCGTAATTGCCCTCTCGATATTCCTTATGGGCCTTCAGCATTTCTTCATTGGCGGTTTTGAATTTGGGGTCACTCAGCAAGTTCAAGCACGGCTGAATAATTTCGGCATGGGTGTATTCATCATCCTTTTTGATGATTTGGGGGTACTGGTGTTCGATCCATTCGCCAAACCCTTTTCCCCAACGATGCCGGGGAACGCCAGCCGGCCCGTCCGGGCCTTTGACAGTCGTTTCCACGTAGGGCGTCAATTCGTAGCCCATTGGCTCTTGCTTGAGAATCTCGTTGACCGCTTGTCGCCATTCGTCGCCACAGGAATAGTGAAAGCATTGAAAGACAAATTCGATCCATTCCAACGCCTTAACGTCATGGCAGAGCATGAAATGATTGATGACGGGATGGTCGGAAACTCGGGCGGCTTCATACATTGAACTGAATAGCCCGCCGTCCGCTGCCGCGATCAAGTCGCCCAATTCCACCAACAGCGTGTCTAAATCAAGGAAGTCAACGCCATGCCCGCTTCTCTGTTGCAGGCTGATGAAGATTCGACGCCTTGCCCGCTCGGGCACGTCATATCGGTATCGGGCGGGTGGGGGCGCGTTTCGCTTGGAAAAGGGCAGTATCGCCATAGGTCACGGCATCCTTTCGCTACTAAGAGGGAACGCGCATTTTACCGCCTTTGTGAACGTATGAACAGATACCCAAAGTCTCTGTCGGGTTCGCGGCCGGACAGAATATCGGGTGACTTTGGGCCGGAATCGGGCGTGCAGAGTTGTGCAGAGAACGCCAGCCGAAGCAGCGATTTGACCGTAGGCGGGCGTCGGAATAGACTTGAAGAACTGCCGGATTTCTCGGCATTTGCGAGGGTTTCTCGAAAGCCTCTTGGCGCTTTCGAGTCAGGCTCCTAGTCAGTTCGCTTACCCTCCGGAACAGGCTGGAGGCCGGAGGCGAGAGGGGCCACGCACAAGCGGCGCGCGCGGCACTTCGCGGCGAATCGACAAAGGGGAGCGGGTGTTAGAAGCGGTATGGGCGATAGGGCCGGAAGAACCGGCCCGCATGGCCGGCCGTGGTGGGCTGCCCGCGGCGCGCCAAATCCGCAACAGGCCGTTTGACCGGCGCCATGCGCCGGCCGGCGGTAGCGACTTGGCGCGCACGAAGAGCATGTGCGGGTTCTTGCGAACAGTTGTGCTATGTGCAGTGCTGGAAATTGCTTGCCGCCGTCGGTGCCAGTGGGCCGATATGTGGTGGCGGAAGCAACGTCCCACCCAATGGCCCAACCCGGAACCTACCTTCGATGGCAAAAGACACGTTTCGTATCGTTACGCGTGGCACGGACGGCCAGCTTCACATTCGCGACTACAACAAGCAGGAATCGCTATTGCGCGTACACACGCAGATCGGCGTGGACGACTGCAGCACCGATCTTGGGCTGCGCGGCTTGCCGGTTTTGCGAGGACTGATCGGGCCCATGCCCGAGGGAATGAACGTCATTCGCTACGAATCGCCGGAGGTCTTCGAGACGTTGACCAAGGAGTGGGGCGTGTCGAAGGCGTCGCGTCGCGCCAAGACGCGTCCGCCGTCGGAGGTTTCCGCGAATTGATTCGCGGTAGGGCGCCTGAGTGTTTTCCAACAGAAAACGCGGAGCAAGCGATTGCCCCGCGTTTTTCATTTTGCCCAGTTGGGTTGGCGGCATTTCCCGCCGGCGCGCTTTATTTGTGTCGATCGATCGGCGAGCCGAATGAGCTGGCGCTGGGCGGCTCACCGTCGCCGCTCGCGCCGCCGATCGATTCGTTTCTGGCCACGGTTGGCGCTTCGCCGGCCATGCTAATGGCCACCTTGCGCACCACGGTCTCTTTGGCGATGCGCGTATCGGTAATCGGCACCTGCTGGACCTGACGAACGGGAACATATTCACGCTTGGTGATTGGAATGCGCACCGTCTCAGTGCGGGTTTGCCAGCGCGTGACCGGCATCAGCCGATACGAGGGGACCGGCGGGGCGAAGATGTTCCACGTCCGTTGATATCCGAGCACCCATTGTTGCTCGGTAACGGGCACCTGGTAGGTGCGCACCGACTCCTGCATGTCGGTCGTATAGCGTGGTTGGTAAACGGTGCTTTCGCGCGGCTCGTACCGTACGGTGGTCAGCGGACGTTGCGTTTCGGAGGTGATGACCTGGTAGCGAATGCCGCCCTCGGTGACATAGTCGACATTCTGGGCCAGCGCCGCCGGCGCGGCGAACACGACCAACGCCAGCGCGATGGCGGTCGATCTTGCATGGAACATGGATGAATCCCTCGACAGTCGTTCCGCCCGCGGCCATCAGTCGGACCGTCGCTGCCGCCCGGGGGGAGAATCACCTGCCGCAATGACACCTCGTCTAGATTATCGGTGCCACCGGTGCAAGCGCTTGAGATGACGTGGGCCATTCGGCCAGAAAAGCCGCTTGGGGGCCCTTGTCAAGGTACCCCCGATGCGGCACTCTGGGAGCTGGCGCCCGCCACGCGAGCGTGGCTTCGTGTTCTTGATTCCTTTGGTCCTCACCAGCGCGAACCCCGCACGAGCTTATGATTCGCCCCGAACTGCTGAAGATCCTGGTCTGTCCCGAAAACCGTTCCCCGCTCGATCTTGCTAGCAGCGAGCTGTTGGCCAAAATCAACCGCGCGGTCGCCGCCGGCCGGTTGACCAATAAAGCCGGCCGCAAGGTCGAAAAACCGCTCGACGGGGGTCTCGTGCGGGCCGATCGGGCCGTGCTTTACCCGATCGTCGACGAGATTCCCATGCTGCTGGTGGACGAAGCCATTCCGCTGGACCAGCCGGCGATCGAGTCCTGACGAGCGATGAAATGAAGGGGACTGCTCCGACCGCTGAGCGATTTCACGAGTTGGCGATCCAACACCCGGCTAACCAGTGTGTGGCAAATTTCTATGGCGTGTGTAGCTGGATTCGCAAGAATTCAGCCTGAATCATCTGAGTTCCTGTGAACTCAGCTACCTGCCAGAATCCCTTGCCACACACGCTAACCACTAGTATTTGACATCAACTCCCCACGAGGGGTATAACACTCCGGACTCGTTGCGCGTCGGGGTTCCACGAAAGTTGAATCGAGGATTCGCTAATGCATCGAACCGCAGGTTTCGCTTTCGTCATCGCGGGCTGCTTCTGGGTAGCGGGCTTGGTCCAGGAATCGCGTGCAGCGCCCACGTTCTTCGTGCAGCCCGGTCTGAACCCAACTCTGAATCAGGGTTGGCAGGCTAGCGCCGCCTCGCCCATCTTCGAACAAGACTTTGACAGTTACCCCGACACCACGGCACTCACGTCGTTTCCCGTCGGTGGCTACACGGTCAACGTCAGCCTGCCGAATGTCACCCCGCAGGATGCTGTGATTTTCGTCGCCAGTTTTGGACCGTACGGCGGGCAATACGGCACGGTGTGGCAAAGCTCGCTGGGCAGTTTCAACTCTCAGGTTACCGACCGGGAGATGCTCTTCCAGTTGTCGGCGCCTGTCGAGGGCTTCAGCCTGTGGGTCTTTGACGATGCCGGGAGCACACCCGACTCGTTCACGATGATCGTCAACGGGGTGGAGTCGTCAATTCTCGACTTCAATCCCGGCATGACCAATTACACGGTCGAGGGATTTCTCGGGGTTGTCGACCCAGCGGGGATCACGCAGGTCATCGTGCGGAACCAAACGAACGGCCTCTTCGAGATCGACCACGTCGAGGTGTTTGCAAACGCGGTCCCCGAACCGACGACGGGCGTATTGGTTCTCTGCGCAGCCGGCTTCTTGCTCGCCAACGGTCTGCGCCGACGAGCCTTGAAAGAGAAATGAGCGGCGGTCCTGGCCCGCAAGAATGGACATGCCCGAGAAGACGATTTTCAAACGCATCATCGACGGCGAGATTCCGGCCAGGATCGTCTACCAGGACGATTTGTGCCTGGCGTTTCACGACATTGCGCCGCAAGCCCCGACGCACGTCATCGTGATTCCCAGGAAAGAGATCCCGTCGCTCGACGAGTTGTCCGACGACGACGCGGCGCTGGTAGGGCACTTGATCGTGACGATCCGCAAACTGGCGGGCGAGTTGAAGCTCGACGACGGTTATCGCGTGGTCGTCAACTGCGGGCCACACGCGGGGCAATCGGTCGACCATCTGCATTTCCATCTGCTCGGCGGCCGGCCAATGAAATGGCCACCGGGGTGAAAGATAAGGATGAAGGATGAAGGATGAAGGATGAAAAAGAATAAGGTTGGCCTGTCGTCCTTCTGCCTTCTGCCTTCTCTTCCTAGCGGAAATAGTTGCGGAGGTTTTCGAGCATGCCGGGCTTTTTCGGCGGCTCTCGCGGCGGGGCAGTGGGCTGGCGACGTTGGGCAAGGGGCGTGTTGGCGGGGGAGATCGCCACGTTGGCCACCAGGAACTGAGGCCAATATCCTTCCAGCAGCCGCGTGCAATCGGCGAATTGGCGTTTCTCCAGGTGCAGGCTGGCCAGGCTGACGATCTTCCCGAGCTCGAGGCGTTCCACGTCGTCGAACCACAAACCGAACACTTGCACGTCGTCGATCCAGACTTCCCCGGCCCCGAGCAGTTCGAAGCGGACGCGCAGGTTGGAAAGTCCTTCGCTGGGCACGTCGATGATCGGAAAACTGTAGGGCACCCAGTCGCCGCTCACCCGGGCCTTCTCGCCGACGCGCTCGATGATGCCGTGGGGATTATTGAAGACTCCCTCGCGCATTTCACCCTCCACGGCTATCTTTAGCGCGGGCGGATTGCGGGGATCAGCCGCCCGCAACTGCACTTCCACCGCCAGCCGGCCGGTCGTGGGCGGATCGAAAGGTACGCTGGCAATGCTCACCGATTGGCCGGAGCTCGACAGCAGAATCGATTGGTCGCCGCTGTGCTTGAAACGGGAGTCGAGGGCGACGCGGCCGCCCATGGCGGCCCCGATCGTCCAGCCGGCGATCTCGTCGCCGGCGGGCGGCAGCTCGAAGCCGGTGTTCTCGATCACGCCCAGCGGCTGCGGATTGCCCGACGCGGCGACCCGGGCCACGAGATCGGCGATTCTCCGCTCGAGCGCTTGGCGAACCTCGACGGGCACTGAGACCAGCGGATTGCGCACCCGGACGTTGGGGGCCGACAGCCGCGCGGCGACCAGATCGTATGGACGCAAGGAAACATCCCATGTTGCCAGGGTGCCCGATCGCACCAACGGCCCAACGCCTGGGCTCGTGCCGATTTTTTCCAAGCGGCAGTCGGGGGGCGCTTCGAGCTCGATCGCGGCGCCGACGTTCCAGGGCGAATCGTTGACCAGGTAGACGTAGGTTTGTCCGTCGCGCGTGAGCGTGCGGATCGTCACCGGCTGAAACTCGCCGGCGAGGGTTTCGAATTTCCCGGCCGGCAACTGCCGGAAGACGTTGATCAGTTCGCTGAGCGCCCCTTCCTGCCCCAGCGGCAGCAGCCAGCCGCCGTCGAACACTTCGCAGGCGTCGGAGATGGCCAGGCTGTGTACGAACCTGCGGCGGTTGCGATCGCCCGCGGGGGACATTTGGGAAACGAGCCAGGTATAGGTTTTGGCCGCGCCGAAGGGGCTGTCGACGTCGAAATTGGCCAGCCGGGCCTTTTGCGGTTCGTGATAGAACAGGCTTCCTCGCTCGGTCATACCGGCAAACAGGCGATCCATTTCCGCGGAGAGATAGATTTCAGTCTCGAGGGCTGGGGCCGGCAGCGGCGCGGCACTGGGCCGCAAGAGCTGCGGCCGCAACATCACGATTCCCTGATCGGCCCGATACGATTGCACCTGGATGCCCAGTTCCTTGATCGCCAGGTCGAGCTTGGTGCGGCGCGGGAGGGTCGGACGCAGTTGGTACAGCGTTTGACGATCTTCGAGCAAGGTGCCGCCGGCCAGATAGAGTTTCGCGCCGGGGTGTCGCGCGGCGATCTCGCGCTCGAGGCGGCGATGAAATCTGGCCACGACGGCAGCCCGCCAGGTGAGCCAGGCCTCGCGGCCCGGTCCCTCGAGAAACTTGGCGCGGTGGGCGAAACGCTGGGACCCGCCGCCGGGGACCTGTATTGTCGTTTCGCGCTGGAAGCGGGCCACGGTTGGGTCGTCATATCCCCAGGCCTGGCCCGGCAACTGCGCGTAACCGTCGGGCGAAAGCTGCAGAGCCAGCCCGCCGAATGAATCGTGGTTGGCGTAGCGCGCGACGACCTCCAGCGCGGCGTTCAGCATGGCCTGCTGGACGCGCGGATCGAGCAAGTTGTAGTACGGCGCCAGGCCTTGCCGCGGCGCGCCGGATGCCAGCCACGGTTTGCCGTCCGGTCCGATCCACTCGATGCCCGCCGCGTCGGGCCCGCCGGCTCGCTTCAAAGCTTCCAGTTCCGGCAGCGGCGCGGCGAACTGCAAGGCCGGAATGAGCACCAGCCCTTCGCGATCGAACAGCCGAAAGAACAACTCCAGCGCGTCCTTGCGGCGCGGATCCTGTCCGGTGGCGAAGAACACGCCGGTATCGTAGCGGGGCGTGGGCTCGAGGATGCGGCTGGGATAGATCGTGCTGCCGTCGGCATACACCGAAAGCATCAGGCCGCCGAAGCCGACGTGCTTGAGATACCTCACCAGCCGGATGCCGCCCTGATGAAAGGTGTTCCAGTCGTCGAGACTGCGAAAGCTCTGGCGATCGAGTGCTTCGGGCGCGCCGAAGTTTTCGGGCACCAGCGGGCGGTCCAAGTAGCCGGCCCACAGGCGCTCGGGCCGCTTTTCGTCGGCAAACGCCGGCGGCAGCGAGCTGGCGCTGTCGGTGCGGCCCAGCGTGAGCATCGAGAATTGAGAGGACGCGGCCGAGAGCACGGTGATCTTGCCGTACACGGCCGGCGACCCGGGCCGGCGGTTGGTGATCAATAGCAGGGGCGTTTTGGTCCTGGGCCAGAACACGACCTTGTGCTTGGCTAGCTGGGGCGGCCCGGCGGCCTCTTCGTCGGAGACGTATACGCCCGAATCGAGCCCGATCGGCATCACGGCCCCTGCGGCATTGGGCTCGAGCAGGCTGATGCCCATCGCCTGCGGCACGTCGCTGGGATACTCGATTTCCAGGACGTGCACCTGGCCGGAATACTTGATCGGCAGCGGATAGGCTTCCCAACTGATCTCGGGCGCGGCGCCACCGGGGCCGAGTTGAATCAAGGATCCCAACGAGGGATGCTCCCAGGGCGCGGCGTGGCCGTTGCCCAAGGGGCCTTTGGGAAAGCCGCCAAAGAGCGGCAGGTTGGCAAAGCGCTCCCACCAGCGCGGATTGACGGGGTTGATTTCAACCACGCGCGACGTGGGGGGCTCGCCCGCCAGTGCCGAGGCCTGCGGTTCGAGCACGACCAATTGGATCTTGCGTTCGGCCACCGGCTTTTGCAGTCCGAGCCGCTTCTTGATGCGCGACGGCTGCGCGGCGGCGATCGAGAGGTCGTAAACGCCCTCGGTCTGGGGGACTCGGATCGTGATCGAGGTCGCGGTGCCTTCGTCGCCGGTTGCGTATTCTTCAGACCAGACGCGCTGGTCGCCGGGATTGGTGGTGATCTTCGCCTGCAGCCGCAGCCCGGCCGTGCTGGTTTCGACCAGGAAAGGCCGCACCTGGAAGGAAAACGATTCGCCGGGTTCAAACACCAGATGATCGCGCTCGAAATCAATGCGCAGTCGATCCCCCGGCGACCGGGAAACGAAAAGGCGGTTGCCGGCGTCGTCCAAGGCGGTGTGGTAGGGCTGCTGGCCGATCAGGTCCCGCAGCGCGATCTGCAGGGTTTTGGCCGTTTCGGCCTGATCGTTCGACAGCCAAATCGTCATCCGCGCGTCGAGATCGGCGGTCACCGAAAGGTCGACGCCGTCGTAAGCGCGCGCACTGGGCTGCCGAATCTGAATCTGCGTCCCGTCGAGCCAGATCGAACCCGGCTCGTCGGCTTCGATGCCCAGCGGCTTGAGCTCCCGGAACGATCCGGCGCTGAGGCCCATCGCGCCGTGCCAAATCCGCTCGGCACCGCCGCCCCAGGCAATGCGCAGCTTCATCGTGACTTCGTCGGCGCGCGTCTCGGGCGGCGCTGCGGCCAGTACCAGCGCAAGCGCAACGCCACACAGCCAGAATATGGCGCGTAACGGACGCGCAGCAGGCGCGAACGATGTTGTCGGACGTCCCTGTCCGATCATCGATGCCTAGCGAGTTAAGTCGTTGAAACTACAAGGGATTCCCTGCGAAAGGGGCGGGATTATATCGACCGCTGGCAGCCGCCCCTATCCCGGATTGTCGTCCGGGCCGCCAGGCTCAACGGAGTGCTTCAAAATAGCCATACTAACCCGAAGCGCAAGCGCGGGAGATTGACGGGTCGTCATCCTTTGCCAGCGATGAATCCCCCGGCAAAGCCGGGGGCTAAATGGTGGCGTTGACAGCCATTGCGCAACATCAAAACTTGCGCGTCGGGTTAGTCGTCGGATGCTAGCACCCTAGTCGATTTCGCTCACCAGCGGTTCGGCCAAGGGCGCGAGCGGATCGGCACAGCCCGTCTGCTCGATTTCGGCCAAAGCCGCTTCGAGCCCTAAAACGATGTCGCCCAAGAGCCTGGCGACTTCGTTGACTTCCCACCGATCGCCGGGTTTGGCGTACAGTTCCGACGCGCCGGCGGCGGGCTTGCGCAGATACCAGGCGGGCGTGCGGATGGCCCGGTCGTGGCGCGACACCATGTACACGCGGTCGCGCAGCGACTCGAAGCGCCCGTCCGCAATGCCCAGCAAGCTCGTGGCATTGCCGCGGCCGAGCTTGCCGCGATCCAGGCCGAGCCATTCCACCAGCGTGCCGGGCAAATCGGCCGGCTGCACCAGCGCCTGGCTGCGGGCCAGCTTTCCCCGGGAATCGGGAAACCGCATCAGCCAGACGAGCTGCGCCAATTCGTTGTAGAGCGCTTCGTCGCAGGTCCCGACTCGGCGATGTTCACCGAGCGGAAAACCGCGAGCTGCCAGAAACGTCACGAGCGTGTTGGCGGCCAGCCCGCTGGCTTCGAGCTGCTCGCAAAACGCGCCGACGCAAAGATCCAGCGTCGAAATCTGTCCGGCGTAGGCGTGCTTAATGCCCAGCACCTCGTCGGGATCGTAATCCTCGGCGAGCCAATGGTCGGGCACGGCCGCAAACTCGGGCGGCTCGGGATCCTCGAGGTCGGCGAATTGCTTTCGCATCGCTGGCGGCGCGTCCCAGGAGCCGGCCATGCCGCGCGCGTGCACCCACAGGCAAAACGGCTCGGGCGGCGATTCGAGCCACGCCGTGGCGGCACCGAACAGGCGCGCCAGACCGGTTTCCGATACGTCCTCGACCGTCTGATCGAAGGCCGGCGATTCGACCAGCACCTGCTCGGCGAAATCGGCGCTCATGGGCATTGCGGCCACTTCGGCCTCGTCCGTCACCAGCGCCGTGTGCACTCCGGCTGCCGCCAGCAGTTGGGGCAGGCTCGCGCCGACTTGGGGCGGTTGCCGCGTGCCCGCGGCGTGCACGCCGAGCCAGTACGCGCGATACAGCCGCTCGCATTGCGGGCTGTCGACAAAGGCCTGGTCGAACAAAAACGATTCGGCGGCCAGTTGATCGAGCGCGGCGGTCTTGATCCAACTGTTTCCGTACGCGCCGATCATGCCCGCATGAAGGCGATCGACGACGACGCAGATCACGTTGTTTTGCACCACCGCGAATCTCTCGCCAAGGCTTCAGTCGCGCGAAGCAACGGTTCGCCGGATGATTGTAGCGACTGGCGGGCGACGGGTGCAGCCACTCGAACCCGGCGCCGCGCTTTCACCGCGGCGCGTATCTCTGCGGCGGGCGGAAAACCGGCGGCCGCGTTGTCTTATGGCAACGCCGCGTTGCGTTTTTTCGCCTCCCGGTCAGCCGACCGGCGATACGTCGTCGATCGAGGGCGCGGTCGACGTATGGCCCGAAAATCGCATGTAGCTGGGAACTCGGCGCGCGGGCGGTGTGCCGCTGAGGATGCGAAACGGTCATTCCCCGCGCGTCGGAACGGCCGGCCGAGCCGGCGGGAGTGGACAGGTGAGCACGCTTGTGGCGGAACAGCCCGCGCTCGAGGCCGCGCCCCAACTGCCCCGCGCCGAAACGCTTGCCGCCAGCGTCATCATCATGTTGATGATGACCGTTGCGCAGCGCTTGATCGGTTTCGGCCGAGGGGTCATGTTCTGCCGCTGGCTTTCGGCCGAGGAGCTGGGTCAGTGGGACGTGGCGATGGCGTTTCTGAATCTGGCCGCTCCCTTGGCCGTGTTGGGCTTGCCGAGTTCGTTCGGGCGGTACGTCGAATACTTTCGCGCGCGCGGCCAGTTTCACACGTTTCTGCGGCGCACGACGCTGGTCGCGGCGCTGGCCGCCGTGCTGGCCACCGCGCTTGTGTTTGTCGCGCGAACCTGGTTTGCGCGGTTGATCTTCGGCACGGGCGAGCGGGCCGACGTCGTCGTCTGGCTGGCGGTCTGCCTGGCCGCGATCATTTTGCACAACTTTCTGACGGCGCTGTTTATCGCCGTACGCACGTACCGAATCGTCACGCTGCTGCAGTTCCTGCAGAGCCTGGGCTTCGCGGTTTTCAGTCTGGCGCTGCTGGTGGTCTTCCCGTTGGGGGCCAGGAGCGTCGTCATCGGCTTTGCCGTGGCCACCGGGCTGTCGTGCCTGGCCGCGATCGGTTGGCTCGTGCGCTTGACAACGGCCGAGGCGGACGCGGCGGCGCCGCTCGCGCCGCGCTCGTTTTGGGCCAAGCTCGCGCCGTTCGCGGCCTGGATGTGGGTGACCAACCTGGTCGGCAGTCTTTTTGAATTGATCGACCGCTACATGATCGTCCACCACGGCGGCATGACCGCCGGCGAGGCCATGTCCCAGGTGGGCAACTATCACACCTCGCGGATCGTGCCGCTTTTGTTCGTGGCCGTGGCAGGACTGCTGGCGTCACTGATGACTCCGCATCTCGCGCAAGACTGGGAAGTCGGGCGCCGCCGGAGCGTGGTGCGCCGGCTGAATCTGACGCTGAAGATACTGTCCCTGTCGCTGCTGGCCGCCTCGATTTTCGTCTTGTTCTCGGCACCGCTCTTGTTCGGCGTGGCTTTCCAAAACAAGTTTCAGGGCGGACTCGCCGTGCTGCCTTGCACGCTGGCCTATGGCGCCTGGTTCGGCACGTTCGCCGTGGCCGTCAACTATCTGTGGTGCGCCGAGCGCGCGTCGCTGGCCAGCTTGCCGCTGGTGTTCGGTTTGTTGCTGAACATCGGGCTCAATTTAGTGCTGCTGCCGCGCTACGGCCTGTCAGGGGCGGTGTGGGCCACGACGATTGCGAATCTGGCGGCGCTCATTCTGGTCTATCGATTCTCAAGCGCCAGCGGAATGCGCGTCGATCGGGGCACGTGGTTGATTTCGCTGGCGATTGGCGCGCTTTGTTTCGGGCCGTGGGTTGCGCTGGCGGTCTTTGCAATCATTGTCCGCAGAGCGCTGGTCGGCCATCGCCTGTTCACGCGGCGGGAAAAACTCGAGCTGGCCGCGAGCCTGGCCCAGGGAATCCGGAAGTTGGGCGACATTCGGCGGCGTTTGGGCGCGGCCGTAACGGTCGCCCAGTCGCCGCGGTGACAACCGGCCTTTTCCCGCTCTTTGTGGCCGAATCGACCCGCACGGCTACTAACGCCCCGGCAGCGCTCGGGACTTTGCCGCCACGGGCGAGCAAGATATTATGCCCCTGGTCTGGCAGATCACAGGCTCGTCGGGCTGCGCGGGCCTTTTTTTGAACCTGTGTGGTCTGAACCCATGTGGTCCCCCCGCATGGGACCCTGCCGGAGCCGCCGCCCTTCGACCGTTCCTGGACGCGCAAGCGCACGATGACTTCCACGCTATTGGCCGTGATTGCCCGGATTCTCAGTGGCGCGAGCGTGCGCTGGATCGAAAGCCAGCCCGACACGTGTCAACGGGTTTATTTCGCCAACCACACCAGCCACCTGGACGCAATTGTGCTGTGGTCGACGCTGCCCCACGCGGTGCGCTCTTTGACGCGGCCGGTGGCGGCCAAGGACTACTGGGAAAAAGGCGCCGTGCGCCGGTACATGGCCCGAACGTTCAACGCGCTTTTGATCGATCGCACCGACATCAAGGTCCACCAGAGTCCGGTCGATCTGATGTTGCGGGAGATCGGCGACCGGCATTCGCTGATCGTGTTTCCGGAGGGGAGCCGCACCACCGAATCGCAGATCCAGGAATTCAAGAGCGGGCTGTACTACCTGGCGAAAAAGCGTCCGGACCTGGAATTGGTGCCCGTTCACATCGATAATCTGAACCGGGTGCTTCCGCGCGGCGAGTTTTTGCCGGTTCCGCTGTTGAGCCTGGTGACGTTCGGGCCGTCGATTTGGCTTGAGAAGGGCGAGGCGAAGACCGACTTTTTGCACCGGGCCCGCGAAGCGGTTCGCCGCCTGAAAGACTTGTGAGAGCGGACGTCGCGCGCCGGGTCAAAACGCCACGCCGCGTGGGGCCCGGTGAGCTGGCACCGCTAGAGACTCGAAACGATGTTCGACCTGAGAACCTTGAGCCTGGTCGGCGGCGTGCTGGGGCTGCTGTTGGCCGCGACGACGATCGGCCAGCGCTTGAAATACGCGCCGGACATCGGGCTGAATCCGGCGCTGGTTGATGCTTTCAATCTGCGCATTCGTTCCTGGTGGCTGATGTGCACGGTGCTGGCGGCCGCGTTTTTGTTCGGCGAGTACTCGCGCGTGGCCACGGTGATCGTCTTCTTCCTGATTTCATTCTGGGCGCTGCGCGAATTCATCACGCTGACGCCCACCCGGCTGGGCGATCATCGCGCGCTGTTCTGGGTGTTCATCGTGTTCACGCCGCTGCAATACTTGATCGTCGGCATGGGCGTGGAACGGTACGGGCTGTTGTTCAGCGTGTTGATTCCGGTATACGCGTTTTTGTTCATTCCGGCGCGCGTGGCGATGGCCGGCGACTACAAGCGGTTTTTGGAGCGGACGGCGAAGATTCAGGCCGGGCTGGTGGTCTGCGTCTACTGCCTGAGCTATGCCCCCGCGATCCTGAGCCTGCGGATTCCGGGTTTTCAGGGGGGCAACGCGCGGCTGTTGTTCTTCTTCGTGCTGGTGGTGCAAATGAACGACGTGCTGCAGTTTGCCTGGGGCAAGTTGCTGGGCCGCCACGTGATCGCCCCGGCCATCAGCCCCAGCCGCACGTGGGAGGGGTTTTTCGGCGGAGTGGCCAGCGCCACGTTGATCGGCGCCGCGCTGTGGTGGGCCACGCCGTTCGAGCCCTGGCAGGCGGCCGGCATGTCGGCCGTGATTTCCATCATGGGATTCGCCGGCGGCATGACCATGTCGGCCATCAAGCGCGACCGCGGAGTGAAAGACTACGGCACGCTCGTGGCCGGGCACGGCGGCGTGCTGGATCGCATCGACTCGATCTGCTTCGCCGCGCCTGTCTTTTACCACCTCACGCGGTTTTTCTTTGTGCCCGGCGTTTAGTTGCTCGGCCGTTTGCGCTGCGGGCTGGTATTTCGCGCTGTCAGCGAGCTAGTAGTCCGACCACCGCTTGTGTGTCGTACGGCGTGCCACGGCTGGCTTGTCCGGCTTGTCCAACAGTGCAGAACGACGGGTGGGCAAGCCACCCGTGGCACCCGACAAAACAGCATAGATGGAGTACTAGCCCGGGCCGGGCAGCGGACGGGCGGCCGTCGACGTCGAATCGCCGGGCGGGCGGCTCCATTCCAGAATCACTTGCCGCGGCCGTTGGAATTCCTGCGGGCGCGTGACCTGATATTGCGGTCCGGGGAGTTTGCCCCTGGGTGCCGGGCCCGGTTTTTCCGGCTGAGTTTTCTGTGCGTTCTCGGCCAATCCGGCGGCCACCAGGCCGCGCGCGTGCCAGGTGTCGCCGCTCGACGCGGACGATTTCGACACAGCGCCCCGGGTCGAGGCCACGTCATAAATGCTTGGGCCGTCGGGCCCGGGTCTGGGGCCCGGAGCATTCGCCGGTGTCTTGACGGCCACCAAAGGCGGCGTTTCCCCCGCGACGTTCAAAGCCGGGCTGCCCTGTTTGACCCATGCGAGCCAACGGTCCTGGAGCGTTCGCAGGCTGTCGAAACCGTAGTGCGCTTTGGTGGCGCGCGTCCAGTTTTCGTCGCGCAGGCCGTCGGACAGATAATCGAGAAACTTTCGCTTCCCGCCCTGGGACACCAGAAAGCGGGCCACCGAATAGCCTTGGGAGTACAGCGGCATGACGTCGTGCGGATACTCGCGCATGACGAACATTTGGGAAAACGCGATGCCGCGGCCGGTCCGCAGAAAACCGATCAGCATGTTCTGCTGCTTAGCCCGCTCGCTGGCGTGTTCGACCGTGGTACAGGCCCCTTCGTCGGCCCAGCGCGGCAGAGGCTGGCGAAAGTGCGTGGCGAAGACGGTGTGCGTCACTTCGTGCGGCAACACCGAGTCGAGGATCCGCACCAGCGAGCCCTGGATCGTCATCCGCCAGCCGAAAACTTCGCTGTTTTCGAACACGAAAGAGGTCGCGCCGCCCGCTCCCAGATGGTTGGCCACGTGGGCCGTGATCGGGCAGGGCTGGGCCCAGTTGGGCATTTCCTTGCCGAGCCACTCGACGGCCAGCTCGCGGCGATACTTTTCGGCCGCGCCGCCGATCTGTTCGGCCATTTGCCGTGTGGGAGCTTCGATGATGAAATTGGGCGTGCGATAACCGGCACCCAACGAGGCCGCCGCGGCGGCCAGAATGGCGCACCGCGCCACAAGAGCATCCATGCTCGGCTAGCTCCTATTCATTCAGGAATCTGGCGGCTGCGTCCTGCAACCGGAGTTTGGCTCGGGGAAGCAACTTTTGAGCCGTTCTCCACAACATCGGCGGGACGTTCGATCCTAACTTCTTGGGGCAGCGGTCTTTCAAAGCGGCTCGGCTGCGCGATTGGCCGGGTCAGATTCGCCGTCGCCCGGCCGCTAAAGGTTGCAAATGTTACCCCAATTCTTGAAAACGCTGCTAGGCCATTTGACGCGGGGGGTGCCTGCGGATGGCGATTGCACAGATTCCAAAGCCAGAAGTTGATTCCGAAAGATTACTGGAATTATTTGGTTGACAGCTCTCTAACCGGCGGTAAACTACCGGCTTAGTGTGACGTGTATTTGCACCAATGTGGGAATTGCGAGATTCTCCTCTCGCGGGAGGTTCGCCCATGAAACGCACTGGCTTGCTGGCGATGGCAGCGGCTGTCGCACTCGTTACCATGGCTAGCGCACAGGGAGCCATTCTTCAATTCGTTGCTTTCCCGGACGGCATTCAAGAAACACCCCCGGTCGCCACCCCTGCATCCGGCGACGCCAGTATGATGGTCAACGACGCCACGGGCGATTGGACACTTACCGGCAACTTCTTTAACCTGCTCGCCAATGTCACTGCCGCGCACATCCACGGGCCGGCACCGCCGGGAACTCCGGCAGGCGTGATCACCGGTGGGACACTAACGCCCAGCGCCGGGACGACCGGCACGTTGACGGGCGCCGGGACGCTTAGCGCTTTGCAGTTTGCCGAGTTAACGGCCGGCTTGTATTACGTCAACGTGCATTCGCAGTTCAGGCCCGGCGGCGAAATTCGCGGCCAGCTCGGGCTCATACCGGAACCCGCCACGGTTGTGCTGTTTGGCGTGGGTGCCGCCGGCTTGCTTTGCGTCGCGTGGCGTCGCCGACGCAAACCGGCCAGGCAATGAGTCGCGGATCGACGGGAAATCGATTTGAAAAGGGGCCGCCCGAGTTGAGGCGGCCCTTCTTGTTGAGAGCATCTTAGCGGCCCGGTTTTGCCTGGGGCGCTGCGAGCCATTCCACCAGCGGTGCGTTGGCCGCGGGAAACGAGTACTGCGCCAGCTCCGCTCGACGTACCCAGCGAAATCGCGACGCAAGCGGCCTCCGTGCGCCGGTTTTTTCGCAGGCGAAGAAGTGCAGGCGAACCGCCGCGTGCTCGTAGTCGTGCACCGCCTCGGAATAGCGGCTGACGACGCGCACCAAGAGCCCGGTTTCCTCGAGGCACTCGCGAACGGCCGCTTCTTCCGGCGATTCGTGCGGCTGGACTTTGCCGCCTGGAAACTCCCACAGGCCGGCCAGCGGCACGCCCTCTTCGCGCCGTCCGATCAGGAATCGGCCTTCGTCCTCCACGACCGCCACGGCGATGTCCGTGCGTGGCGCTTGCTCGTTGTCAATGGCGCTCATTTCTTGAATTGATCGAGCAGCCGGCCGGGCGTGCCCATGATGTTGTAGCCGCAGTCGACGTGCAGCACTTCGCCGGTGATGCCGTCGGACATGGGTGACAGCAGAAACGCGCCGGTGCGGCCCACTTCTTCGTGCGTGACGTTGCGGCCCAAGGGAGCCACCTTCTCGTAAAACTGGAGCATATCTTCCACGCCCGCGCCGCGGCCGGCCAGCGTGCGCAGCGGTCCGGCCGAGAGCGCATTGACGCGAATTCCCCGCGGCCCCAGATCGTACGCCAGATACTTGACGCTCGAATCCAGCGCCGCTTTGCAAATGCCCATGACGTTGTAGCCGGGCACGGCTTTTTCGCCGCCGAAGTACGTCATCGTGGCAATCGCGGCGCCGTCGCCCAAGACCGGGCGCGCGGCATTGACGACCGCGATCAGGCTGTAAACGCTGATCTCCATGGCCATCAAAAAACCGCTGCGGCTGGTTTCGACCGTGTCGCGTTTCAGGTCCTCCAGCGAAGCAAACGCGATGGCGTGCAGCAGGAAGTCGATCTTGCCGAATTCCGAGGCCGTGGTGTGCATGACTTCGGCGATTTGTTCGTCCTTGGTGACGTCGAGCGGAATGAGGAATTTGGCGCCCGGCGCCGCATCGGTGAGCATGGCCACGCGCCGGCGGTTGCGCTGGCGCTCGTCGTCGGGCCGGTCGGGCAGGTGGGTGAAGCCACAAATGCCCCCCTCGGCCATCACCTGCCGGGCAATGGCCCAGGCGATCGAATGGTCGTTGGCCACTCCGAGAATCAGTCCCTTTTTGCCGTCAAAAATGCCCATGAGGGTCTCCTTATCCTGGCCCGTTGCCGAGCTCGCTCTGCGATTCAGCAGGGAAAACATAACGCTTCCCGGCCATTCGCTCAACTTTGACCCCCGGCCATCCCCCCTTAAGGGCCAATGCAATCAGACTGATTCGATGGTAAAGTGATTTGACGCTATTGTGAAACATAGAAGTGTGATATTTTAGACGACACTTTACTGTGGGTTAGGTGTTTAATCGATGACAGCGGGTGTTGCAGTCCCCGTCCGTGCGAAAGGTGAATTAAAAGTATGACACGTTCGTCGGATTTTCCGCTCCGACAGGGGCCCGTTCAAAGATCGGCCGACACCGAGGCCGTCGGCCTTAGCGCGGAGCTGGCGGCCGTCTCGGCCGAATTGTTGCGGCGTGCCGCCGAAAGTGAAAACGCTCTGGCGTTTCTCGCCCAAGGCCTGCCGCTGGTGGTGCAAACGGCGGAGGCCGAGTTTGCCGCGGTCGCGCGGCTCGAAGCGGGCCAATGGACGGTGATCGCCGACTCCGGCCGGCCGCGGAAACTGCCGCTGGCGATGTTGGCCGAGTCGCTCGACCGCGAACAGATGGTTGCCCTCGACAACTGGGTTGCGGTGCCGCTCGCGCCGCGCGCGGCCGCGGGCGAAGTGGTAACGCTTTGTTTTTCCCGCAACAACCTGCCGGCCGCGGCGTCCGAGGAGCTTTCGCGGCTGACCGCCGTGCTGGGCGAATCGCTTCGAGCGGCTCGCTGGCGCGAACGGTCCGCGCGGCGAATCGAGCGATTGGAAACGATTTTGAACATCGCCGCAGGCTGGAATCAAACGGGCGAAATGGAACCGCTTCTGGTGCAAATGGCCGAAGCTGCCACGAAACTGCTGAAGGCCGATCGCGCGAGCATCTTTCTGTGGGACCGGCCGAACAAGACGCTGGTGGGCCGGCCGGCGCTGGGCGTCGAAGGGGGCGAGCTGCGCGTGCCCGACGACTCGGGAGTCGTCGGACAAGTGGTTCGCACCGGCCAGCCGCGCCGCACGAGCGCCGCCGACCAGGGTGAAATCAATCGGCAGGTCGATCGCGAGCTGCGCTACCAGACCCGCACGCTGCTGTGCGTGCCCTTGGGCGGGAGCCGCGGCGAATCGTTCGGCGCTTTCGAAGTGATCAACAAGCTGTCCGGCGATTTTACGGCCGACGACGAAGAGGCCCTGATCGAGCTGGCGTCCCACGCGGCGATCGCGCTTGCGAACACGCAGCAGTTCGAACAATTGCTCTCGCGCCATCGCCACATCATCGATCAGGCGGCCCAAAGCGTCTCGCTGGTGGGCAAAAGCCCGGCGATCGAGGCCTTGCGCTCGACGATCGGCCGCGTGGCCAATACGGAATTGGCCATTTTGATTCTGGGCGAAAACGGCACCGGCAAAGAAGTGGTGAGCCAGTCGATTCACTACCTCAGCCGGCGGCGCGACGAGCCGTTTGTCGCCGTCAACTGCGCGGCCATCACCGAGACGCTGCTGGAAAGCGAATTGTTCGGCCACGAAAAAGGAGCCTTTACCGATGCCCACGAAAGCCACCAGGGCAAGTTCGAGCTGGCTTCCGGCGGCACGCTGTTCCTCGACGAGATCGGCGATTTGAGCTTAAACGGCCAGGCCAAGCTGCTGCGCGTGCTGGAAGAAAAGGTCGTGGTGCGCGTGGGCGGTTCGCGGCCGATTCACACCGACGCGCGGGTCATCGCGGCCACGAACCAGAACCTGGCCGAGATGGTGCGGCAAAAGCGGTTCCGCCAGGACCTTTACTTCCGGCTCAACGTCGTGACGCTCGATCTGCCGCCCTTGCGCGAGCGGGGCGACGACGTCGCGCTGTTGGCCGAATATTTTCTGGCCGACTTCTGCCGCAAGGCACATCGCAAGCGGCTGAAGCTTTCGGCCCCCGCGCGCACCAGGCTCGAAGGTCACTCCTGGCCCGGCAACGTCCGCGAGCTGCGCAACCTGATGGAGCGGCTGGCCTATTTGTTGCCCGGCGAGCGGATTGAGGCCGACGACTTGGCGTTCATCCTTTCACCCTCGGGCGAAATGCCGCCGCTAATGGGTCTTGACGAGCCGTTGTCTCGGGCCACCGACCAGTTTCAGAGCGAATACATCAAGAAGAACATCGAGCGCGCCCGCGGCAACATGAGCGAAGCGGCCAAGCGGATGGGCTTGCACCGCTCGAACCTGTACCGCAAAATGCGGCAGCTCGGCATGCAAGTCGGCGAGGAATGAGACGCCGGCGGCAGCAAGTTCGCGCGGCATGCCGCTGGCGCGCGACTTTGCGAGCACGTTTGGCAAAAGGCGTGTCCTCCCCTTGTCGGCGATCGATCCGCAAGTACGATTAACGGCTGGCCGCGCAAGCGGCCGTTTTGACATCTTGCCCCCTTAGCTCAATTGGCAGAGCATCTGACTCTTAATCAGAGGGTTGATGGTTCGAGTCCATCAGGGGGTACTTGCCCAGGGACGAGTTCCAGCCGGCAATTTAAGCAAGTCATAGAGTCCGGCGGTGGACGGCATTGTGATCCGCTGCCACTCGCCAAACGCAACCGTAGCATTTGACGGTGGTGCCCCTGGCACTAACGAGACGGCCCGCGGATCCCGAGGAGGCATGTCATGAACCTACGATCGATTGCGCTGGCGGCGTTGCTCGGCGTGGCGGTTGAGGTGGACGTGCGCGTGCCGCTGCGCGCCGACGAGCCCAGTGCCATTTTCGTGATGAAAGTCGACGGCAGCGGATTGCGCCGGCTGGCCGAGGTCAAGGGTTATCGGCATCACGGTTCGCCACGCTGGTCGCACAACGGCGAGTGGTTGGCGTTCGACGCCGCGCCGGAGAGTTCGGCGTCCGGCCGCTGTTTCCTGCTCAATCGAGATGGCACCGGCCTGGCGGAGATCGGTCTAGGCGCCCATGCCGATTGGTCGCCCGATGACAAACAGCTTGTGTTTGCCGTCGGCGAGAACGCTCCGGTTAAGAAGGGGATATGGGTGCAAAACGCGGATGGGCGGGGACGCCAGTGGCTTGCCGGCGGCGACGCCCCACGCTGGTCGCCGGACGGCAGTTATCTGGCCATGATCAATGGCAAGGCGCTTGAAATTCTCAATCTGATCGAAACCCGACGGCGGAGCCTGCTGGAGGTGCCCTCCGGGATCGCCGGCGGGTTCGATTGGTCGCCCGACGGCAAACAGTTGGCATTCGTAACTCACGGCGACGGCCAAAAGGAACTCCGCATCGTCAAAGTGTCGGACGCGGACGTAACGCAGAGGCCGCGGCTGTCGGGCAACTTGGACGGCTATGTGGCCTGGGGGCCGGACGGAAAGCGATTGGCGATCGCGCTGGATCGGCAGATTCAATTGCTTGAGGCTGATGGCACGGGCGCGGCGGAGCCGATTCGCGGACAGGAAGGCAACAACCGGATGCCGGCCTGGTCGGCCGATGGGCAGTGGATCGCCTTTTCGAGCGACCGCAAGACGCCGGCGCTTGTGACGGCGACTCAAGCGAAGCGGAGGCTGCGCCTGGAGGAAGTGAAGCGCCACACGCGGGGCAACGTCGTTTATACGCTCGCGCTGAGCCCCGACGGGCAGCGGGCCTTGCTGGGCGGGAAAAGAAACTTGGAAGTCTGGAACATGATCGAGGACGAAACGACCAACTTGGACTACCACGGAGAAGCCATCGCTCTCTCGCCCGACGGCCGCACGTTGGCTTCGTGCGGCGCCATCGTCAAGATTGAACTGGGGAACGTCGAAAACGGCAAGTTGATTCGCGATCTGCACTCCGGCGGGATGTGCACCAACGTCGAATTCTCGCCCGATGGCAGGCGGCTCGTCTCCGGCTCGATCAATAAACAGGCTGTCGTGTGGGACGTCGCCAGCGGTAAGCAGATCTGTGTTTTCAAGAAACACGGAACACCAATCACGCGCGTCGCGTTCTTACCCAGCGGCGAAGAGGCGGCGTCGAACGGCCAGGACAAGATGCTGCGCGTGTGGAATGCCCGGACGGCCGACGAGCGGCTGGCAATTGCGCATCCCGACGTGGTCTGGGGACTGGCGGTCTCGCCCGATGGGCGACTGATCGCCACTGGCACGGGCGGACCCGCGGTGGGCAATCCCATCGCCCAGCGCATTGCGCAGGGCCAGGAAAACACTTTGCGGCTGTGGGACGCGGTGAGCGGCGAGCTGGTGGGTGAAATGAAGGGACACACGAACGTCGTCTATACGATCGACTTTTCGCCCGACGGACGGACGCTCGTTTCCGGCGGTTGGGACGGCACGATACGGCTGTGGGACGTCGACAGTGGCGCTGAGATCGCCAGTGTCCAAGGCCAGGGATCGGTTTTCGCCGTTGCCTTCACGCCCGACGGCGGCGAGGTGCTAGTCGGCGGTGGCGAAAACCGATCTGCGAACGGGCCCATCCAGCGATTTCAAGACGAACAGGTGCGATTGTATCGCATCGTCGCGGCCGACGCCGCGATTTCTCCGTAAGGCGCCTTCCCGGAGATCGCCATGCGCCTCGCCACCGTTGCCACTCCCATGTCGGACGAAAATCTGGCGTTGGCCGCTCAGTGCGGCGTCACGGAAATTGTGGCAAGATACCCGGGAGTTGCACTGGACGACTTGCTTGAAGTGAAGCGTCGGATCGAACAGTTCGACCTGCGGTTATCGGTGATCGAAGGCTATCTGCCCATCGAGAACATCAAGGTTGGTCGCGACGATGGCTCCGAACTTGAGGCCTTAAAGGCGCTCGTTCGGAACATGGGAAAGGCCGGCGTTGGAATTCTTTGTTACAACTTCATGGCCGGCACGGACTGGGTTCGTACGCGTTTGGATGTTCTCGAACGAGGCGGGGCGAAGGTCACGGCATTTGATCTCGATGACGTCGAACGCGCCGTCCTGCTGGGACATGACGGCGCCGGAAGATTGGACACTCCTCGAAAGGATCGCATTTCGGCAGATGCGCTCTGGGCGCACCTGCGGTCTTTCCTCACCGAACTCGTTCCCGTCGCCGAAGAGGCCGGTGTCATGCTGGCCATGCATCCGGACGATCCGCCGCTTTCGGAACTGCTCGGCAAGGCGCGGATCATGAACAGCGTCGGGAGCTTCGAACGCCTGGTCGCGCTCGTTCCCAGCCCGAGCAACGCGATCTGCTTCTGCCAGGGGACGTTTGCGGAAATGGGAGTTGACATTCCGGCCGCCATCCACCGGCTCGGGAACCACATTCGGTACGTACATTTTCGCGACGTTCGCGGAACCGCGGAATCGTTCACCGAAACCTTTCACGACAATGGACCGACCGACATGGTCGCTGCCATGCGTGCTTACCGAGACATCGGATTCGACGGCCCGATCCGTCCGGATCACGTGCCGCAACTTGCCGGTGAAGACGACGGCGAACCAGGATACACAATGAGAGGCCGGTTGTTCGCGTTCGGCTTCTTGCGAGGATTGATGCAGGCAACGGAGTCAGCTTAACGGGCGCGGGTAGCTCATCGGGGAAGGCCGGCGCCAATTCGCAGAAGAATTCAAGACGCGCGGGCCTGAAGATCCGGCACCCAGTTTTGATGAAGCCCGGGGTGGGGCGCGGCGCGAGATTGGTCAACCACTGGCCCTGCCGCAGGCTTCCGACGCGGCAGGACCAGCGTGTTGACCCAGTACCCACTCCATCACCGTTCAGACGAGCCGCAAATCCGTGCGTTCATGGAGCATCATGTTGAGGCTTGAAGGTCGGGCATTCACCCGTTGATCAAGCCACCGGGCGCGAGCTCGCGTCCGAGATCGGTCAAACACCGGCCCTGCCGCCGAGTTGACGGCGACAGGACCAGCATATGGACCCAGTCCTTAGAACGCAGAGGCGCTGGCGCCGCCGCCGGCGATACCACCGGCCGCATGCACCTGCAGCGCGAAGCCAGTCGGATCCTGAGCGTAGAGGACCTCGATCTGACCGGCGAAGCTCAGGCTCTGACCTTGCGCTCCGGCACCCACTGGGCCGAGCCACGAGGCTCCGGCTTCGTAGTTGTTAGCCGAGTGTTGCGCACCGTTGAAGGTCGACCAATTCGCCTGGCTGCCGCCCCAAACCGCGGCCGAAACACCCTTGCCGCGGACGGCCATACCGTCCGTATCCGACATCTGCTGCATGCTCGTCAGTCCCATGCTGCTCAAAGTCGACTTCGAAACAGCCTGATCACCGGCCGAAGCCGTGGCAGCAAACAACATCAATACCACACACGCAATCGCAAAATTTCTCATTTTCTGTGTCCTCGTGAAGTGGAATCACCTGTAGCACGACACCCCCCTCAGACGGGGTGGCATGTCAAGGACACGCTCCCGTTGCCGGGGACGGAACTTCGCGTCGCCCTCGGAAAGTCACCCATCCGAGAAACGCGCGAAAACGAACTGATGCTGCGCAGCAATCAATTGTGTAGATTATATTAATTACGCAGTTTATTTTGTCAATGCACATTTTGCAGACACTGCATATTTACAAAAATGGGGCCTTTCTCGGGGGCCCACAAATACTGGATACCTGTCCAAATGGTGGTTTGTTGTCAAAAAGCTTGTCAACCCAGCGCAAGCGTCACTACATTGAAGCACAGCGTCCCCCCCCTGAATAAGGCCCCATCTGCGGGAGAAGACACCGATGCCAGCGGTCACCGAGCGTGCGAGCCTTTTCCGGCTGGCTGCCATTTCAATGGTTCTTGGGCCGTTGCCGGCCGTTGCGTTGGACCTCGTCGAGGTCGTCAAGCGAGTGGAGAACTCGGTGGTGCGGGTCGATACGGACGCGGGCTTGGGCAGCGGCGTGATTGTCGATGATCGAGGCTTCATTCTGACGAACTATCACGTGATTGACGGCGCTCGGCGCAGTACGGTCACACTCCGGTCCGGGAAGGTGTTGGAAGCGCGGGGATATCTCGCGGTCGACCGCTTGCGTGATCTGGCGCTTCTCAAGACGGACGAGTTCGCACGGCCTTTGGCAATCAAGATTGCGGCCAGGTTGCCGGCAGTTGGCGAGAAAGTCGCCGCGTTTGGGAATCCCAAGGGTTTTTCCTTCACGACGTCGGAGGGCATCGTATCGGCGGTGCGCGCCGGCAACGAAGTCATGGCAATCATCGGTCAAAGGGAATACGCCATTCTCGGCTACGCCGCCGACGCGACGTGGATTCAGACGACGGCGCCGATTTCGCCCGGCAACAGCGGCGGACCGCTGGTGAACATGAGCGCCGAATTGGTTGGCCTCAATACCTGGAGTTTTGCGGGCCAGAATCTGAATTTTGCCATCAGCCTGTCGGACATTAATCGACTGTTGGACCGCAAATTGGACGGCGCGGCGCCGAAGGACTTGGCAACGCTGCGGGGTCGTCGTGGAAGGCCGACCGCGCCCGGCGCGCGACCGGAGGAGTTCAAATTAGCTTTGCCCACCGGCCGGGTATTCTCTTTTGACATATTCGACACCAGTGGCACGGACATTTTCCGGACGCTTGATTCGACCGATGTGGACACGGTTGTGATCAGGCACGCGAACGGTGCGCTCTACGCGGCAGCCGGACAACTGGGGGGCGTTTTGCACGGTTTGACTCTCGCGCTCTACGAGAACAGGGAGCCGATGGTCTATATCAACTATCACGAAGGCAGGAGACACGGAATCCTGAAGACCTGGAACGAAGCCGGCGAGCTGAAGTTATTGGCACAATACGTCAAGGGACGGCGGTACGGCTTTGCCTGTTACTTTGAGAAGGGCAACCTGGCAATGATCTCGCAATATAAGAACGACGAACTGGAGTTTTTGCAGCTCATGGACGGCTACAAGCCGCTCCAAGGTTTCGCAAGCGAAGCCCAGGCCAACGAGAACTCGAGGGCCCACGATTTACTCAAGCAACTGGGCGAATATGAGGAGCTGCTAAAGAAAAACGAGGCGGCGTTTCGCAAGCAGATCAGAGAATTCGAGATTGAAAAACGACGCGCGTTGGCGACGCAACTTGCGCCCGAGAAGCGCCGACGAATCCAGGAGCGCATTGACCGGCAGAACGCGCAGCGCAACGGTTTCTTCCGCGACCTCGACCGGGCCGCCAAGGGTCGCTGATCTCGGGCAAGCGATTCGCGTGAGCCTGATCCCGCCTAATACAAATCGTTACGGGGACGCGTTGGCGGCCTTGGGGGAGTTGGCGTTCGCATGGAACACCATCCCTTTGCGTAGGCACAAGCGGGAGTGGATGGGAATCGAACCCACCTGGAATCTGTTTGACGGATTCCACAACGGGTTTGAAGCCCGCGGCCGCCACCAGGCGTACTGACACTCCCGAGTTGTTTCAATGCACTGACTTATTTTCCGATCGCCTCCGCCAGAGCGGCGACGAGACTCTCATCCTGGCGAGGCAACACGGCGCGCAGATCGATCATCAAACGGCCGCCCTGCAATCGCGCCACGACCGGCGGAGTTGCTGCCCGCAGGCGCCGCGCCAACCGTTCATCGGAAAGCTTTCTGCTCTTGACGGCGATCGCTACGCTTTCCAAACCCTGGTTGGGAAGCGAACCTCCTCCCACGTAGGCGGTCGTGGAGACCACTTCGGCGCTCGCGCCCGGCGCGCGCGATCGGAGTTCGCGGGCAATGGCCTCTGCCCGCTCGTTTAGCTCCGGGACGGATGTCGTGATCATCCTCCACAGCGGCAGCTCGGCGGCGGCCCTTTGGGGATGTGCCAGCGCAGCGAGCGTGGCCGCAAGCGCTGCGAGCGTGAGCTTGTCGACGCGCAGGGCGCGCATGAGCGGATTGCACTCGATCGGTTCGACGTACCGGCGGCGGCCGACGATCACGCCGGCCTGTGGCCCGCCGAGCAACTTGTCGCCGCTGAACAGAACCAGGTCAGCTCCCGCGTCGATCGAATCGCGTGCCACGGGCTCGTCACCGAGCCCCACGTCGGCGAGGTCGAACAGCGCGCCCGAGCCGATGTCGTGAATAACCGGCAGCTCGTGTTTTTTGCCGAGCGCCGCCAGCTCGCCGATCGAGGCCGATTGGGTGAAGCCCGTGATTCGATAATTCGACGGATGGACCTTCAACAGCGCACCGGTTTGGTCCGTGACGGCGCCCGCATAGTCGGCAATTCGCGTCTTGTTCGTCGTGCCGACTTCGCGCAAGTGCGCGCCGCTGGCGGCCATCACCTCGGGCAGCCGGAAGCTGCCGCCGATTTCGATCAGCTCGCCGCGCGCAACGATCACTTGCTTGCCGGCGGCCAGGGTGCCGAGCGTGATCACCAGCGCGGCGGCGTTGTTGTTGACGACCGTGGCGCTTTCGGCGCCCGTGAGCGTGCAAAGTTGCCCGCGCACGGCGTCCACGCGTTTTCCGCGCTCGCCGGTGGCCAGGTCCATTTCCAACGCCGTGTAGCCCGCCGCGGCGTGCGCAATGGCGCTTAACGCGGCAGCGGACAATGGCGCCCGGCCAAGCCCGGTATGGATCAGGATGCCCGTGGCATTGATCACTTCATCGAGCGCCGGCTGAGCGGATTGCTCGAGCTGTGCTTCGACCCGGCCGACGAGTTGCGCGAGCGAAGTATCTGGCCGCCCATTGGTGCGGGTCATTTCCCGGCGGCAATCCGCCAAAACGTCGCGTGCGGCGGCAACCAGCACGGCTCGCGGCAAGTGCTCCATCCAGCGGGCCAGCGCGGGCGAGTCGACGACTTCGTTGACCGAGGGAAGCGCGCGAAACGGGTTGGGATCCGGCGAAGTCGAGGATCGTTTTTTCGCGGACATGGTCCCGTTCCAGGCTTTTGGGGGCCGATGTGACAATTACGGGCAATTATAGCAGGACATTGGCGGCGACGCGCATCAGCGAAGCACGCGCAAGTCGCCGTCGCGCCGCGTCAATCCGATTCGATCGAGGTGCTCGCAAATCGGCACGGCGAATTTGCGGCTCGTGCCGAGCAGGTCTTTAATCTGGCTGACGGTGAGCCCGCCGGCCTGCTCAAGCCGGGCGCGCAGTTGGTCCCGCATGGCGGCTTCAATTTCCCGGTGCAAGTAGAGCCCGCCCGCCAACGGCACCAGCTCACCCTCATCGGCACACAGGCCGAGGATCTGGCGAACTTCCTTTTCATCGGTCGAGGTAGCCCGAGCCAGCTCGGCCGGGGTGGGGGGTTTGAGGCCGGCTTCGCGCAAGGCGGACAGGATCCGCTGGCGAAGCCGCACTTGCGCGGTCGACAGCCGCGGCGCATAGCCGGCCAGGGCGACCGTGCGATGATCGCCGCTCAACAGACGGCGTGCCAGCAGCCGGTCGATGATGGCCTCGGCCAAATGCACGTTCTGACCCGCTCCATAGAGAGCGACAACCCGATCGCGCTCGATCGCGGTGCGCAACGCGGCCTCGGCATGCAGTTGCTCGACGAGCTTGACGATTCGCCTCTCGGCATCTTCGACGACGTCGCGATGGATTCGGCAGGTCCGCCGCGGCTTGACCGCCAGCTCGATAATCGTACCGGCCTGGGTAAGCTGGTCGATGATCGGGCCGCAATTCTCGATAGCGAGTCGTGCGTCGCGGCACAAGTCGAGATCGGTCCAGTCGCCGGCGCCGAAAAAGTAAATGGCGGCCGCGGTCCGCTCGGCGTCTTCGAGGGACGACAGTGCACGGAGCCGTTCGATTTGGCCGGTCTGCCGGCGCGTGATGCGCTTCGCTTGCGCTTGCAGCACCCGGCCGCCGCCGATTGTCACCAGCGGCGATTCGGCCCTCATGACAAACGGCTGACCGGCGGCACTGGTCGCGGCCTGGGCACAGTGCAGTTGCGCCAAACCGCGCTGGCCCGGTTCGATCCGGGCCTTTTCCAAAAGCGCGACGACGACCATCACTTCCTGCGTGCCCAGGTAAAGCCGTTGGCGCGAGCGATGCCTGACGGCGCGCGGACTGTCGCCGAGCACTTGCACTTCGACGGTCAAAAGTTTGGACGACGCCAGGTAACCGGGCGTGGCGATCTCGTGCCCGCGCACGACTTCGCGATGGTGTGCGCCGGACAAATTGACGGCCGCCCGCTGCCCGGCCTCGACGAGGTCAGTTTCGTGGCCGTGGTTTTGCAGGCCTCGCACGACGAGTTTCTTGCCCGAGGGATGCCACTCGACTTCGTCGCGGACGCGCAATTGACCGGACCAGACGGTTCCGGTAACGATCGTGCCGAGTCCTTGCACGCTGAAGGCCCGATCGATCGGCAGGCGAAACACGTCTCGCTCGGAGTGCCGAATCACTTGCTCGCACACCGCGCCGATTGCATCGCGCAAACGGTCGATGCCCTGCGGGGGGCCATCGGCCGGAACCGCGGTGCGCACGATTGGCGCATCCTTGAGAAACGTGCCGGCCGCGAGCCGGCGAATTTCCTCTTCGACCAGATCGACCCAGGCCGGCTCGACCCGGTCGCACTTGGTGATGGTCACCAGTCCGTGCCGGACGCCGAGCAGCCCGAGAATGGCCAGGTGCTCACGCGTTTGCGGCATCACGGAATCGTCGGCGGCCACGACCAACAGCGCGACGTCGATGCCGACGGCGCCGGCCAGCATGTTCTTGATGAAACGTTCGTGGCCGGGGACGTCGACGATTCCCAGGCGGACGGCTCCCAGGTCGAGATTGGCGAATCCGATGTCGATCGTGATGCCGCGCTGTTTTTCCTGGGGGAGGCGGTCGGTATCAATTCCGGTCATCGCGCGCACCAGCGCGGTCTTGCCATGGTCGATGTGGCCGGCCGTTCCCAAAATCAGCGTGCGCGGATTCACAGGCACATCTCGCAGGAGCTCGTCAGAGGCCATTGTAGCAGCGACAGGCCGGCAGCGGATCGGGCGCGCGGCATGGCACGGCCCACGTGCGGTGCCTAAAATGACGTGCGGCCCATTGCGAATCACCCGTCATGAACTCGAAGCTGCCGCGACACGATATCGTTTTGATCGGGGCCGGTCACACCAACGCGCACGTGCTGCGAATGTGGCGCATGACGCCCTTGGCCGACACGCGGCTGACGTGCATCAGCAATTTCCCCATCGCCACCTACTCGGGAATGCTTACCGGCACGCTGGCCGGAGTGTATTCTCGCGACCGGATGCAGATCGACCTGGTGCGGCTGTGCGCGGCTTCGGCCGCGCGCTTGATTTGCTCGGAAGTGACGGGGCTGGACCTCGGGCACAAACAGGTTTTGCTGCGCGATCGGCCGCCGGTTCGCTTCGACGTGTTGTCGGTCGGCATCGGCTCGGTGCCGGAGCTTCCCGCGTCGGGCGAATCGAATTCTACGCTCTTGACGATCAAGCCGATGCAGACGTTTCTCGAGCGGCTCGATGGTCGGCTGGCCGCGTTAGAAACCGCCGCCAGCGGCCGGCCCTGGCGCATTGCCGTTGTCGGCGCAGGGGCCGGCGGGGTGGAGATTGCGTTTTGCCTGCCGTTCCATCTCGTCCGTCAACATCCCGGGTGCCGCTATGAATTGACGCTGATCGATGCGGCGCCCGAGATGCTCTCGGGAGTCGACCCGCGCATGATTCGCCGGGTGCGCCGCGAACTCGTCGCGCGCGGCGTCGAGTTGATTCTGGGCCACCCGGTGGAAGACGCGCGCGACGGCCGGTTGATGCTCAAAGGAAAGGGAGCCCGGCCGGTCGATCTGGCGATCTGGGCCACCAGCGCCGCGGCGCCGCCCCTGTTGGCGCGGCTCGGTTTGCCCACCGATGAAAAGGGTTTTCTGTTGACCCGCGCGACGTTGCAGACCGTGGCGGATGCTCCGGTGTTTGCCGTCGGCGACTCGGGCACGAACGTCGAGTACCCCACCCCCAAGGCCGGAGTCTACGCCGTGCGGCAGGGCCCCGTGTTGTGGGAAAATCTGCGGCGCACGTTGCGGGGCGAGGCGCGGGTGCCCTACGTTCCGCAGCGCGGTTTTTTGAAATTGCTGGCCACCGGCGATGGGCGGGCGATTCTCGGCTACAAAGGCCTGAGTTTTCACGCCGCCTGGTGCAAGAGGCTGAAGAATTACATCGATACGCGCTTCATGGCGAAATACCAGGACTATTCGCAAAGGAACATGTCTGGCGACGGCGGCCAGTCCGACGCGCCGATGCAGTGCGCCGGTTGCGGCGGCAAGCTGGCCGGCGCCGTGCTGAGCCGGGCCCTTGCGCGGCTAAAAATTCCGCCGGCGGAACACGTTTTGTTGGGGCTCGATCGACCGGACGACGCGGCCATCGTGCGGCTGGCGGGCGGTGGTCCCGTGGCGATCACGGTCGACTTTTTCACCCCGTTTGTCGACGACCCCTATTTCGTCGGGCGCGTTGCGGCGCTCAACGCGGCCAGCGATCTGTTTGCGCTGGGTTCTCGACCGGCGGCCGCCCTGGCGCTGGCGGCGGTGGAACCGGGCTCGCCGCTAGCGCAGGAACAGTTCTTGTACGAGCTTTTGGCCGGCGCCCAGCGGGAGTTCGAACAGATGGGCGCCACGCTCGTCGGCGGCCACACGATCGAAAGTCCCAAGCCACTCGTCGGGTTCTCCCTGATCGCCGCGGCGAGTGATCGGCCCAGCCTCAAGGACGGCTTGCGTCCCGGCGATTACCTCGTGCTCACGAAACCGCTGGGGAGCGGAATTTTGCTGGCCGCCCACATGCGGGCCAAATGCCGGGCCGAATGGTTCCAAGCGCTCGAGCGCGTGCTGTTGGCCAGCAATCAGCACGCCGCCCAATGCGCGCACGATCTGGACACCTCGGGCATCACCGACGTTACCGGCTTCGGGCTGGCCGGGCACTTGCTCGAAATGCTGCGTGCCAGCGAAGCTTCCTGCGAGCTTTGGCTGGCCGACCTTCCCTTGTTGCCCGGCGCGCGCGAACTCTTGGCCGCGGGCGTGGAAAGCACGCTCGCGCCGGCCAACCGGAGCGTCGAGGCACAGATGGAAGCCGACGCCGACACGCGCTCGTCCGCCGAGTATCCGATCCTGTTCGATCCGCAAACCTCGGGGGGGCTGCTCGTGGGAGTGGCGGAAAAGGACTTGGGTCGGTATCTCGATCGCACGGGTCAGGACTCCGACGGCGCCCGCCTCGTCGGGCGTGTCACGGCCCATTCGGCCACTCCGACGCTGCGCGTTTTGCGGCGCCGGCCGGATTAAGGCCGGCGTTGGGCCCGCCGCTTCTCAAGCCCGAGTCAGGCAGATATCGCTTCGCCCCGGCAACTAATTCCGGCTATTTGGCGATTTCTCATGTTTTCGGTGGACTTTCACGTCAGGGGTTTATAATTGCCCCCATCGGTCCATCGAACGGCAGTCACAGAGCCCAATTCGGCGCTCGGCAGCACGCGAAGGCACGCGGCAGCGGAACTCTTTCCGACTCATTGACTCGATAAGGAATCTCGTTCATGGAACCATCCTCCGCGATATTGCACCGCACTGCGCGGGCACGCCGGGTTTTTCTGAACGACGTGCTGGCCGGGCTGCGGCAGACGCCCAAGCAACTGCCCTGCAAGTATTTCTACGATAAGCGGGGGTCGGAACTGTTCGATCAAATCTGCCAATTGGACGAGTACTATTTGACGCGTCTCGAGCTGGGCATCATGGACCAGTACGCGGGGGAAATGGGCCAGCAAATCGGCCGCGGCGTCATGTTGGTCGAATTCGGCAGCGGCAGCAGCGTCAAAACGCGCTATCTCTTGGACGAGCTGCCCGATCCGGTGGCGTACGTTCCGGTCGACATCTCGGGCGAGCACCTGAATGAAACGGCCCGCGAACTAGCCCGGGATTATCCATGGATCGAAATTCTGCCCGTCTGCGTGGATTTTACGAATGCCTTTGCCCTGCCCCTGTCGGAGCGCATATCGACGCATGCGGCGGTTTATTTTCCGGGCTCGACGATCGGCAACTTCCTTCCGGGGCGCGCTACCAACCTGCTTGCGCGGATTACGCAGCTTTGCGGGACGGGTGGGGGGCTGCTCGTCGGAATCGACTTGAAGAAAGACACCGCGACGATCGAAGCGGCCTACAACGATCGTCGCGGCGTAACGGCCCAGTTCAATCTCAACCTGCTGCGCCGCATCAACCGCGAGCTGCACGCGGACTTCGATCTGGCGCAATTCTCGCATCGGGCGGTTTACAACGCCGAACTCGGGCGGGTCGAGATTCACCTGGTCAGCCGCCGTGACCAGATGGTCGCCGTTGGCGGTGACGTCATCGAATTCGCCGAGGGGGAAGCCATCAACACGGAGTATTCGCACAAATACACGGTCGACCAGTTCGCCGAAATGGCCGCCGACGCAGGTCTGACGCTGCGGCGCGAGTGGACCGACCTTGACCGATACTTCGCCGTGCTGCACCTGGCCATTGGCCCGTGAGCCTACGGCCGGCCCAACGTGCTGTCGTGATTCCCTTCGACCACGACCGTCCGGTCGCTCTCGGCGATCACCGTGTCGTTCCAGATGGCTGGCAGCATAAGCCCGCCTCGTCACGTAAAAGGATCTACCCGTGAACGGCCGTGCCCCGCTTCAAACCGCGGGGGACAACGGTCCATTCGATCACATCGATCGACCATTGCAACAGCAAGGCCAGCAAAGCGGCGGGTATGGCTCCGGCAAGAATCAGCGGCACGTCGTTCAGCCGGATTCCCCGCAGAATGGGCTGACCCAGGCCACCGGCGCCGATAATCGCGCCCAACGTCGCGAAGCCGACGTTCTGCACCGCGGCCGTGCGAATGCCGGCCAGCATCGTCGGCAGCGCGATGGGCAGCTCGATCTGGGCCAGCCGTGCCGCCGGACCCAGGCCCAGGACGGTCGCCGATTCGATGGTGTCCCGCTGGATGCCGTTGATGCCGGTGTACGTATTGCGGACGATGGGCAGCAGGCAGTAGCAGAACAGCGCCGCGACGGCGGTCACCGAACCTTCGCCGACGCTGCGATATCCGAGAGCCGCCACGAGCGGGAGCAAAAGCACCAAAAGCGCGAGCGAGGGGATGGTCTGCAGCAGCCCGACGCCGGCCAGCACGAAACGGCCGGTCCTCGGACGACGCTGGCACCAGATCCCAAGCGCGATTCCGACCACGATGGCCGGCAGCAAAGAGCGGCGGACCAGGTCGAGATGCTCGAGCACGTGCTGCACGATCATCTGGGTCCACGTCGCCGCTTGCACGTTGATCTGCAGTCCGACTTTATGGTTGAGAAAGTCGGCCGCCGCTTCCGATTCCGTCAAGCGGCGCTGTTCCACGTCGTCGTTGAGCGACATCATGGTGGCCTCGGAGATGGCCCCTTCCACGCGGCGCATCGCGGCCAGCAATTCCGGATGGCGCGACGCGCTGTCGAGCCGGTACAGCCAAACGGCGTCGTAGCGGGGGAAAAACGAATGGTCGTCGGCGAGCAACGCCAGATCGCCGCGGCGGATCATCGCGTCGGTCGTATACACGTCGACGACGTCAATTTCGCCGGCGAGCAGTTGGCGATACGCGACGTCGTGGTCGACTCCCACGACGTCGACCTGCGGCAAATCGTAATGGCGCCGTAGCGCCGGCCAGCCGTCGCCGCGGTCGAGGAATTCATGGGTCAGCGCGATGCGCAGCTCCGGCAGCCGCTGGAGGTCGGAAATGCTCGAAACCCCCAGCTCCGCGGCTCGCTTGCGCGTGAGTGCCAACGCGTACGTATCGCTGAATCCCAACGATGCGGAGATGCCGATTCCTCTTTCGCGGAGCAAATCGCGCATCGCTTTTTCGTCGGGCACGTTTTTTCCGGCGAGGATTTCTTCGGCGATCGTGCCGGTATACTCGGGGTACGCGTCGATCTCGCCGGCAACCAGCGAATCGAACACGACCCGCGTGCCGCCGAACTCGCGATAGTGCACGGCTTCGAGCCCGGCGTCTTGGGCCAGCAGCTTCAACGCCTCGCCCAGAATGACCGACTCGGTAAACTTTTTGGAACCGAGCCGCACGTCGACGGATCGGCGGGGCAGGGGGGCCAAACCGGCGATCAAAAGCACGAGCACGAGTGCAATCAGTTTGATGACCGACCGGTGTTTCACGGCGCCACGACCTGCGAGGTGACGAATTCGCGGACGAAATCATTGCCGGGTTTGTCGAGGAGATCGGCGAACGGGCCCTGTTGCACGATGCGTCCCGACTGCATGACGAACACGCGGTCGGCGAATCGGCCGGCTTCCACGAGGTCGTGCGTGACCAACAGAACGGTCGCACAGGTGCGCGCAAAGACTTCCTTCAGATCGCGCTGCAATCCGGCGCGGATCAACGGATCGAGCGCTCCCAAAGGTTCGTCCAAAAGCAGGATGCTCGGCTTCAGGAACAACGCCCGCATCAGGCTCAGCCGCTGACGCTGGCCGCCCGACAGTTCGTTCGGATAGCGGTCCAGAGCGTCTCGAGGAAACTGGGTCATGTCGACCAGCTCGACGAGCCGCTCGTCGATCGCCTTGCGCGTCCATCCTTCGTGACGTGCCATCAAGGTGACGTTTTCGACGGCCCTCAGGTGCGGAAACAATCCGCCCTCCTGAATGACGTAGCCGAGCTTTCGCCGGACGTCGCGGACGGTTTGCGCGCTAAGCAGCAGCGAATCGACGGTGATCTGGCCTGTGGTCGGCGGAACCAGCCCGGCGACCATGCGCAGGATCGTCGTCTTGCCGCACCCGCTGGGGCCCAACAGCACGGCGACTTCTCCGGCGGCGATGATCAGATCCAACACGTCGACGGCGGAGGTGCCGTTGTAAGTCTTCGAAACTCCGCGGAATTCCAGCATGGCTTCCATCCAACGTGCGATGGCGGATCAATCCGGTGGCGGTCAACAACGCGCCAGTCGTGCGCCGGTCAATGGTCGTCCGCATGCTTGTTCGCGTCGCGGGCCAGGCGAATTCCGGTGAATTGCCAGCGCGCGTCGGGCGGAAAAAAGTTGCGGTACGTCGCGCGCACGTGACCGGCGGGCGTTGCGCACGAGCCGCCCCGCAGGACGTACTGGTTGCACATGAACTTGCCGTTGTATTCGCCCAACGCGCCCTCGGGAGGCGCGTAGCCGGGATAGGGCGTGTAGGGGCTGGCGGTCCATTGCCACAGCTCGCCGTACATTTGCGCGACGCCGTCGTCGTTTCCACCGGCCGCGCAGGGATGAAATCGCTCGCTTTCGGCAAAGCTGCCGCGCACGCTCGCGCCGGCCGCGGCGTGTTCCCATTCCGCTTCGGTGGGGAGCCGCGCGCCCGTCCAGCGCGCATAAGCGTCCGCCTCGAAGTAGCTGACGTGACAAACCGGCTCTGCCGCGCGCAGCGGACGAAGCCCGCCGAGCGTGAACTCGAACCAGTTCCCATCTCGCTCGATCCAATACAACGGCGCCTTCCACCCCTGTTCCCGCAGGGTCGACCAGCCGAGCGACAGCCACAACTCGGCGCGGTCGTATCCGCGGTCAGTCATGAACTCGAGGTACTCGCCCTTGGTGACGAGGCGATCCTGCAGCTCGAACGGTTGCAGGAAGACCTTGTGGCGTGGACGCTCGTTGTCGAACGCGAACGATTCGCCCTCGTGGCCGATTGCGACCAGGCCGCCGCGGCCGCCGACCCAGCGGCCGCGCACCGCCGAGGCCGGCGAATCGCGAGAGGGCGACTCCCGGTACGCCGGCCACAGCGGATTGCACGAAAAAACGTGCTGGATGTCGGTCAGGATCAGCTCCTGATGCTGCTGTTCGTGGTTGATTCCCAGCTCGACGATGCGCGCGATTTCACGCCGCTGATCGCCCTCGACGGTTTCCAGCAATCGCGACGTTCGCCGGTCGACGGCGTGCCGATACTCGAACACTTCGGCGACCGTCGGGCGAGTCAACAGGCCGCGCTGCGATCGGGGGAACTGCTGGCCGACCGCGTTGTAGTACGAATTGAAAAGAAACTGGTAGTCCGCGCTCGTGGGCCGATAATCCGCTTCCCAGCGGGCCAGCAGAAACGTTTCGAAAAACCAGGTCGTATGCGCCAGATGCCACCTGGTGGGGCTGACGTCGGGCATCGACTGCACGACGAAATCCTCGACGGCCAGCGGCTTGCAAAGGTGTTCCGTGAATCGCCGAACTTGCCGGTATCGTTCGCCGAGATTCGCCAACATCGGTGAGCCCTCTTATGCGAAGCGTGCAATCGCTCTTCGTGCTGCACCCTGGCTGTGAATTGTAACCGAGTCGCGGCGGCTTGCCGATAAGGTCGACGGGACCGGAATTTCCCGCGCTGCCGTCGGGCTGGTAGCAATCACCCGGTGCCACGGGTGGCTCGTCCAGGGGTACTGTTTCGGCACAGCTTGACAAGCAAGCCGTCGCCAAATGGATCTCGCCGTTGCTCACCCTTGAGCCCGGTCTCGTCGCCGGGCCCGCGCCTGAATAATTGAACGGAATCGCGCCCCGACGAGGGCTTTGCGTCGCTTGAGCGGCACGGCTAAACTGGTCGCGAGGCGGAAGTTGGATCACGCGATTCATCAGGACAGGCGTCATCATGCGAAAGCGAACGACGACGGCGACGAAGCTCGTGGGCCTTTCGATCGCGACCACCATGGCGCTGGCCGGCATCGAGTCGGTCACCTTGGGCGAGCCGCCCGAAGCCGCACGCAACGGCGTCGATCTGGAGCGCGATCTGTTGGCGCATTGGCCGCTTGCGGGGGACGCGAACGATCGCTCACCGAACAAGCATCACGCGCAGCTCCGCGGCCACGTGGATTGGCAGGTCGCCGGACCGCGCGGGATGACGGCGGCGGGATTCAACGGCCGCGACTCCGTGCTCGAGGTTCCAGGCGCGCCGCGGCTGGGCAGCGGCGATTTCACGCTCGCCGCCTGGATCCACACCGCGGCCGATATGGACGACCTGCCCGGCGACATTGTCAGCCAGTACGATCCCGGCCGGCGGCGCGGCTTCCACCTCTCGCTCAAGACCAACGCGGGCGTGACGACGACGCAGGCCAACTACCGGCATCTACAGTTTGGCATCGACAACGACCGCGCGAGCAAGTGGGTCGATTGCGGCCGGCCCGGCAACGCCTTGCTGGCCTTTGCGCTTGCGGCGCACGACAGTCAATTGTGGGCCGGCACGTGCGAACCGGGAAAAGACGAGGCCGGGCACGTGTATCACTACGGCGGAGGCGGCCGCTGGATCGATCACGGTTCGCCGGCGCCGTGCAATTCCGTCACGGCTTTGGCCGCGTTCGATGGAAAACTTTATGCCGGCACGGGCAAGTATCGGCTCCGCGGCTCGGCACTGGCCGAGAGTGAAAACGGGCATCTCGGCGGGCGCGTGTATCGCTACGACGACGGCTCGTGGACCGACTGCGGAGGCTTGGAAGGCGTTGAAAGCGTCGGCGGCATGGTCGTGTTTCGAGGGCGGTTGTATGCTTCGAGCATGTACCAGCCCGCCGGATTCTTTCGCTATGAGGGTGGGTCGAATTGGACCGCGTGCCCCACGCCCGGCAAGCGCGTCGAGGCACTGGGCGTTTTCGACGGATTCCTATACGCCACGTGTTACGACGGCGGGCACGTCTATCGCTTCGACGGCTCCGAGTGGACCGATTGCGGACAACTGGGCGAAGCGGCCGACAATACCCAAACCTATTCGTTCGCCGTATACGGTGGCCGGTTGCACGTGGGCACGTGGCGCAGCGGGCGCGTGTATCGTTTCGAGGACGTCAATCGCTGGACGGACGTTGGACGCCTGGGCGAAGAGCTGGAAGTGATGGGCATGCTCGTGCACAACGGCCGGTTAATGGCCGGCACGTTGCCGCTGGCCGAGGTCTATTCGTACGAAGGCGACGCGGGCTGGCGGCGGCTCGCGCGGCTCGACCACACTCCCCAAGTGCGCTATCGCCGCGCCTGGACGATGGCCGAGCATGGGGGAGTGTTGTATTGCAGCACGCTTCCCTCGGGGCACATTTTCGCTTTCGAAGCCGGCAGCAACATCAGTTGGGACCGCCAGTTCCCTCCCGGTTGGCATCACGTGGCGGCGGTCAAGGATGACGGTCAACTGCACCTTTACGTCGATGGCCGCCTGACATCCCCGGGGCGCGGACGGTTCGACCCGGCGCAGTATGACCTGGCGAGCGACGCGCCCCTGCGCATCGGTCTCGGCGCGAACGATTATTTCTGCGGACGGCTTTCCGGCGTGCGCCTGTACGGCCGGGCGCTAAACGCGACCCAGATCAGCCGATTGGCCGACGCGCCGTGATCGCCGAGCGCCCGGCGGATGCTGCGGGGGACGATTGGCAGTGAGCTCGCGTGAGATCGCGCAGATCGGTAGAATCGACGACTAGCGGCGCCGCGTGGGGCAACCGTCGGGAAATCCCAAGGGCTATCGACACCGGTTTGGCGACTATGGAAGTCCTCTTGCTCATCCTCGGGCTGGCGCTGGTTGCGGCGCTTGCGATCTATCAATACTATCGCACCCAGCAGAGGAAAAAGGATTTGATGGCCCTGGCGGCGCGCCACGGCTGGAGGTTCGAGCCCGGCAAGGATTCGAACATGGAGGCCCGCTTCGCCGTTTTTTCCTGCCTGCAGCAGGGAGCGAACCGGTACGCTTACAACATTCTCGAAGGCGAGTTCCAGAAGCGGGGGATTTGCGCCTTCGACTATCACTACGAAACCTACACGACCAATTCGAAAGGCCATCGTCAGACGCATCACCATCATTTTTCGGCCGTCGTCGTCGACACGCATCTGCCGCTCAAACCGCTCGTGATTCGGCCCGAGGGCTTTTTCGACAAGATCGGCGAGTTTTTGGGGATGGACGACATCGATTTCGAATCGAACCAGTTCAGCCGCGAATTTCACGTGACGAGTCCGGATCGCCGCTGGGCGTTTGACGTCATTCACCAGGCGACCATGGAATTCCTGCTGGCCGCCCCCCGCTTTACCATCGAGCTGGCCGGACCACGGGTCACTGCCTATCGGTCGAATTGTTTTGATCCGGACGAGTTCGAACAAGCCGTGCAAGTGGCCTCGGGCATCATCGATCGCCTGCCGAACTACCTGCTGCGCGAATGGAAAGGAGCCGTGCGATGAGTGCTTTGATCCCCTTGGTCATTGTTGCCGTGGTGGTGCTCGTCATACTGGGTTGGGTGGCTGGTCTGTACAACGGCCTGGTGCGGGCCAAGAACGCGTGCGACGAATCGTGGGCCGACATCGACACGGAGCTGCGCCGCCGCTACGACCTGATTCCCAACCTG
>JBBDNV010000177.1:10151-12372 GCA_040877415.1 Pirellulales bacterium | reverse complement strand
TGCATCATGGTCCGCATCACGGCCATTGCCTCTTGGGCGGTGCCGCGACAGCAGAGCACGAAATCATCTGTCAGCGGGCGCTGAAAACCGGCCAGTTGGGGGCGCTTGAAAACCGGCCATTTTGAGAGGACTGGAGATCGCCTTACACAGGCCCTTCTAGCGGATGTACCGCGGAAGGAGGCCAGTGATGGCAAACCAGCTCAAGATGGCGACGATTCAAGGAATTCTCTCTTTACGAGCGCGACGCTGGTCGTTTCGGCGTATTGCCCGAGAGTTGGGCGTGCATCGCGAGACGGTGGCCCGCTACGTACGCCAGTCGGAGTCAAAACCGGCCAAAGCGCCCCTCGGCTCGGACGAGGCGGCGAGCACCGGCCAACCGCTCGCGGACCCTGGGCCGCCTGGTCGCAGCGTTTGTGAATCGTGGCGCGAAGCGATCCTGGCCAAACTCGCCGCGGGCCTCTCGGCCCAGCGTATCCACCAGGATCTCATGGCCGAGCACGGCTTCGGCGGCAGTTATTACAGCGTGAAGCGGTTCGTGCGGAAGCTGGGCGCCAGCACGCCGTTGCCGTTTCGGCGGATGGAGTGCGAGCCGGGCCAGGAAGCCCAAGTCGACTTCGGCACCGGCGCGCCGATCTCCGGCGCCGACGGCAAGCGGCGTAAGGCGCACCTGTTTCGGATCGTGCTCAGCCATAGTCGCAAGGCATATGGTGAGGTCACGCTACGGCAGACGACCGAAGACTTCCTGCGCGCGCTGGAGAACGCCTTCTGGCACTTTGGCGGCGTGCCCAAGACTCTGGTCATCGACAACCTCAAGGCCGCAGTCGCGCATCCCGACTGGTTCGATCCGGAGTTGAATCCCAAGCTGCTGTCGTTCGCTCGGCATTACGGTACGGTGATCTTGCCGACCAAGCCACGGACGCCCCGGCACAAGGGAAAGACCGAGCGCGGCGTCGGCTATGCGCAAGACAACGCTCTCAAGGGTCGGCAGTTCGAGAACCTGGAGCAACAGAACCGGTACCTGCTCGACTGGGAAGCCAGCGTCGCCGACCAGCGGATTCATGGGACTACGCGTCAGCAGGTCGGCAAAGTGTTCGTGGAGATCGAACGGCCCGCGCTCTTGCCGCTGCCGCGGGAGCGGTTCCCCTCGTTTCAAGAAGCCCAGCGGGTGGTGAACCGGGAGGGGGGAAAAGGGGTCATCACTCGTTTTTCGGCTTTCGCGGGCGGCCGGGGCGGCGCAAGGTGAATTCCAGACCGAGCCGTTTCGACGTGGTTTGGACCCATTTGGGCGGGCCCGAGGGACGCCCGCGTTGCACACACTCGCGCAGTGCATCGAGTGACTGCTTTGGCAGTCGCGCGTTGACCAGTTTCAGCCAGCCCTGCGGACGGCTGAGCGGCCATGCGCTCAGCGTGAGCCCTGTCGCGCGATGCCCGCGCCTCCAAAGTCCGCTCCAGCGCCAGTCTTCAGCCCGCTCGACGAGCTTCGCTCTGCGCGGATTCGCTTCGACGTAACGACACAGAGCAAGAAAGTATTCGTCGGTCGCGACCGGGAAACTCTTGAAGCGACCTTGGTAGAGATGCCCGCCGCCGGCCGAACGATAGTGGGCATGATGGCGTCGGACGTGCGTGACGCCGACCCAGCCCATCCAGCGTCCCAGCGCGTCGTCGGTCTTGGGCCGCACGACCAGATGCCAATGGTTGGGCATGATGCAGTACGTCAGCAACTGCACGGGGTAGCGATCCATGCCTTCGAGCAACACCTGCTCGAAGGCTTCGTAGTCGCCGGGCTTGTGGAACAGCCGCATCCGGCCGTTCCCGCGATTGAGAACGTGGTAGATTGTTCCAGCTTCAATCGCCCGAGCCGTGCGTGGCATGCCGGCAGGTTACTCGACGCCGGCCCAGGCGTCAATAATGAGTGATGTCCCCCTTTTTGTCGCCCCCTTTTTGTCGACGCCGGCCCAGGCGTCAATAATGAGTGATGGCCCCTTTTTGTTCCTGGCCCCTTTTTGTTCCGTGGCCCCGTTCCTTTTTTGTTCCAGAGGGCGGGACGGTTTGCCCTCCTTTCTGTCGCCCTTGCAGGGCTGCGTGGGTTCGGGCGTCCACGCCGCCCAGGGCGTTGCCCTGGGCTATTAGCTTGCACGCCTGCGGCGTTGGGAGATTACGACGTCGCTGCGGCGTTGGGAGATTACGACGTCGCTGCGGCGTTGGGAGATTACGACGTCGC
>JBBDNV010000177.1:0-10051 GCA_040877415.1 Pirellulales bacterium | reverse complement strand
GCGTTGGGAGATTACGACGTCGCTGCGCGTTGGGAGATTACGACGTCGCTGCGCGTTGGGAGATTACGACGTCGCTGCGCGTTGGGAGATTACGGGGTCGGTGCGGCGTTGGGAGATTACCATGTCGGCCCATTGGGGCTTGAAACAATTGGCTGTCAGCGACCCCGGCTTCCTCCCTGGCAATCGCTGGCCATGATCGCCACAATGACGCGCGGGGATGCGATAAATCAAACCAGCGCGCTCAAGGAGGATACCCATGTCGATCGTTGAGGGCCCGGCGCGGGTCGCGGCCCAGAGCGCGAGGAGTGAATCGCCGGAACGGATGGTGCTTCCCCAACCGAAGATGCACGTCGCACCGACAAAGCTGGTAAAACTTTGCTACACGCTCGTGCACGCCGCCGAAGCCGTCGGAATCCGGGATCTTGCCGATGGCGAGTACTTGCCGACCGACAAGACGCTCGAGGAGGGAATCGAGCGGCAGCTCAACTATCTTCTCGATCAGGTGGGCTGCAATCGGCCCGGCTTTCGACTGCTCGAGATCGGTTGCGGCTACGGTCACCTGTTGAGACTGGCGAAGCAGCGGGGTGCGCGCGCGGTGGGCGTCAATCTTTCACCCCAGCAAGTCAGGTATTGCAACGACCACGGCTCGCAGGCGTATTGCTGCAACTACCGCGATCTGCTGGAAGCCACGCAGTGGCACGGGCAATTCGACGGCGTGATTGCCAACGGCTCTCTCGAGCATTGGGTGCAGCCTGAGGACGTTCAAGCCGGCCGGATGAATTCGATCTACCAGGAGTCTTTTGCCATCGCTTTCAAAGCGCTCGACCCCGGCGCCTGCGAGGCGCGTTATGTGACGACGGCCATTCACGTAAAACGCGAGGTGAAGCCGGAGTATCTGTTGAGCCCGTGGTACCGCCAACCCCGGGGCTCGGATCGCCGACACTTTAGCCTCTTGCACCATTGGATGGGCGGCTACTATCCGGTGGACGGACAGTTGGAAGAGTGTGCCAGACCGTATTTCTCGCTGGCAGCGGAAGTGGATGGAACGTTGGGCTACAAAATCGCCAACGACTATCGGATGGCCAGGCTGCTCGGCGGCTTGTACACGAACCCCAAGTTGGTGTGGCGCATCGCTCGCTCGCTGGCTCGTTATCCGCGCGTCACCGCCACCATGATTGAGTGCTATTTTGTTGAGAAGTCCTGGGACTGGCAGTTTTGGGGTGAGGACCCGCCGATGAAACTCCTGCGCCACACGTGGAGTCGGAAGTCGCGCGCCAAGACGTGACCTGGTAGCCATTCGCCTTTAGCGCCGCGTAGCACAGCAGCGTGTTGAAAAATTGGGACAGGCACCTCGCGATCACCTTTTATTCTCGGGACATACCGTAAACGGTTCGGAGCCAGTCCCATTTTTCAACGGCCGGTTGGGCCCTGGCCTCGTCGCTCCCTGCGGCACGCGTTGCCCCGTCGAAGGCGCTTAGCGCTTCAATAGCCCGGCGGCATCCTGCGCGATTGCACCAATGTGTAGCGATTGCCCTATGGACGCTGTGAGCAGCGCTCTGGCATTCGACATGATCATCGTCTACTGTTGATGCGGTGCGGATGATGATGGCGCGGCGCCGGCAAGCCAAGGTAGGTCAGGGCTTGCCCTGACGCGTGCCGGCTCATCGTCAGGGCAAGCCCTGACCTACGATTTGGGACGCGGGGTGTTTTCGTCGATATGAAGATCGTCTATTTGGCGGCCGGCGCGGCCGACATGTATTGCGGGAGCTGTCTGCACGACAATACGCTGGCCGCGGCGCTGGCGGCGCTCGGCGAAGACGTGCTGCTCGTGCCCACCTATACGCCGCTGCGCACCGACGAGGAAAACGTCAGCGATGCGCACTTGTTCTTCGGCGGCGTCAATGTCTTTTTGCAGCAGCACTCGGCCATTTTTCGGCACACGCCGTGGTTTATCGACGCGCTTTTGAATCATCCCGGGTTCATCTCGTGGATCACCAAGGGGGGCGCGAGCGTGGAAGCCGAGCGGTTGGGCGGACTGACCGTCTCGATGCTCCAGGGCGAACATGGCCGGCAACGCAAAGAAGTCCGCAAGCTGGTGTACTGGCTCAAAAACGAAGCCCGGCCCGACGTCGTGCACCTGTCGAATGCCATGCTGGTCGGCGTCGCGCGGGAAATCGGCAGCCTGGGCATTCCCGTGCTCGCGACCCTTTCGGGCGAGGACAACTTTTTGGAAAAGCTGCCGCAGCCGTTTTACGACCAGGCGCGCGCCGTGCTGCGCGAGCGGGCCGCCGACGTCGACGTCTTCGTGGCGATGAACCGCTATTATGCCGACTTCATGGCCGACTACCTGGACGTGCCCCCGGCGCGGATTCACGTCATCCCGCACGGGCTGAACCTGGCCGGCCACGGCACGCGCAGTCTCGCGCCCGGCGAGCCGCGCACGATCGGCTTCCTGTCGCGCATCTGTCCCGACAAGGGACTGCACAATCTGGTGGCCGCGGCCGAGCTGCTGTTGGCCGATCCCGAAATGCCGCCGTTTCGCGTGCGGGCCGCGGGCTACCTCGGCCGGCTGGATCGGCCGTACCTGGAAACGATTCAAAAGCGGACGATGCGCTGGAGCAAGCCCGACGCTTTCGAGTACGCCGGCGAGCTGACCCGCGCCCAAAAAATCGCCTTTTTGCAGAGTCTCGACGTGATGAGCCTGCCGACGGTGTACCGCGAAAGCAAAGGCCTGGCGGTGTTCGAGGCCTTGGCCAATGGCGTGCCGGTGGTACTCCCCGAGCACGGGGCGTTTCCGGAAGTGGTGAAACAAACGGGCGGCGGGCTGTTGCACCGGCCGGACGATCCGGCGGCGCTGGCCGAGGCGCTACGGCGGCTGCTCGTCGATCCCCGCCTGGGCTGGGAACTTGGCAGCCGCGGTCAGCAGGCCGTGCAGCGCGATTTTACGGCCGCCGGCATGGCGGAAAAGACGCTCAAGCTGTACCGCGAAACCCAGGCGGCGGGTCGCAAGGCAACGCCTGAAGGCTTTGCCGAAAGGCGCGATACGCCCGCAACGAGCCATCCGAGGCCGGGCTGACCCACCCGATCAGCAGGCCGGCAGGACTTGCGCCGGTGGGAGCGTCCGGGGCACACCGGTGTTGCATTGGGCTCGGCCCCAGGGGTAGATTAAGGGTTGTTGAGCCTCGAAGCGCTCACCTGACGCAACGGCCGATGCGGGGTGTCCGACGTTGCGTCATTTTTTGTTCGCGCCCTGGTACACCCCGTCGAGTTCAAAGGACCCTTGTGATGGCAAAGAGGATTTACGTCGGAAATCTCCCGTGGTCGACGACGTCGGCGACGCTGGAGAGCTTGTTCAGTTCCCACGGGACGGTGACTTCGGCCGAGGTGGTTTCCGACCGCGAGACCGGCCGCTCGCGCGGATTTGGTTTCGTGGAGATGGATTCCGACGACGCCTGCCAGCGGGCGATCGACGCGCTGAACGGCGTCGAAGTGGACGGCCGCGCGATTACCGTCAATGAAGCGCGCGAGCGTGCTCCTCGCTCGGGCGGCGGTGGCGGTGGCGGTGGCGGCGGCGGCGGACGCGGCGGCGGTGGTGGTGGCGGCGGACGCGGCGGCGGCGGCGGCGGTCGCGGCTACGGCCGCGGGCGGGATTATTAATCCACCCACACAGTTACCAGGCGGTGCCGCGCCCTGAGGCCGGCGGTCCGAATCGCTCGCCGGCCGGTGCTGCGCAGCTTTTTCGTGGAGCACCGCGGGCGGGGATTGCTTTTCCACCGCCAAGCCGGTCAGATGATGAAGTGACAACTCGTACGCAGAACGCGCAGGTTGAATGGGCATGAAAAAGATGAAGGGACCCCCCAAGCGGCGGTCCAACAAAAGTAAAATTCGGACTAAAAAGAAGGATCCGATTTTCGTCGACGGCGAACGGCCCCGGCCGATGTACGTCGACTACAAGGATCTCGATCTGCTCGGCAAACTGACCAACCGGCAGGGCAAGATTGTCGGCCGCCGCAAAAGCGGCTGCACCGCCGCCAGCCAGCACGCCGTGACGCTGGCCATCAAGCGGGCCCGCTACATGGCGCTGTTGCCCTACGTCGGCGACTGATCGCAGGTGCCTTGGCTCCGCCGGTGCCATGCTCACGAAGCGCGTGTGCACGTTGCTCGTCGGGATTGAACGGCCCTTGAGCATGGGCATGCAAAGCATGGCCACGAAAGCGTGGCCACGGCACGCAGGAACGAAGCGCGTCGTGCGACAGTTTACGAGACGGCCCGCGCGCCCTCAAACGAGTTGCACGGCGTCGCGGGCTAGGCGAGAATCTCTCGCGCCCCCCAGGCATCGGACGCCGCTTCCTTTGCAAACCGATTCGTCATGACGGAGCCGTACAAAACCCAGCGTCGCGTCGAGTTTCGCGATACCGATGCCGCTTCGATGGCGCACTTTTCCGTTTTCTTCGTTTACATGGAACAGGCCGAGCACGAATTGTGGCGGCATTTGGGGCTCAGCATCATGGTCGCGGACGAAGAGGGAGCCATGTCGTTTCCGCGCGTCGGAGCCCGCTGCGATTACCAGCTCGCGGTCAAATTTGAAGACGTGCTCGACATCGAAGTGGCCATTGCGCGGTTGGGCCAGAAGAGCATCACCTACGAATTCCACTTCAGCCACGACGGCCGACCTGTGGCCACTGGCCAGACCACGACCGTCTGCTGCCGATTTGCCGACGACGGCAGGCCCAGGTCGATCCCCATCCCCACCTGGATCGTACAGAAGCTGGAAAGTGTCGTCGTTCGATAAGCGCGCTTGGATCTCGTGGATCCAACTTCCATCGTCGGCCCCTTACCAGGCTCCGTTTCCATCCATGTATCTTGAAGACCTGACACTTCGCCTGGCAACGGGACTGGGGCGCAGCGGCGAGACGTGGCGCACGCGCCACGCCGACTATTTGCGCTCGGTCGAGCGGCCCGACGGCGGATTCGCCGGCCGCGAGGGCGAAAGCGACCTGTACTACACCTCGTTTGCCGTGCGCTCGCTGGCCCTGCTCGGCGCGCTCGAAGGCGACCTTGCCCGGCGGGTCGCGGCGTTTCTGCGCAGCCGGCTGGCCGGCGAGGTGCCCGTCGTCGACTTTCTCTCGCTGATCTCGAGCGCCACGACGCTACGGTTCGCCGCCGGGCTCGACGTATTCGACGGCCAACCGCCCACGTGGCGCGCCGGAGTCGCCCGCGCGCTCGAACGATTGCGGCGCGCCGACGGCGGCTATGCCAAGACGGCCGAAGGCCAGGCCGGCAGCATGTATCACTCGTTTCTGGTGGTGCTCTGCCAGCAATTGATCCTCGAGCCCACGCCCGAGGTGCCGCGGCTGATGGAGTTCGTGCGCGGCCGCTGGTGTCCCGACGGCGGTTTTTTGGAAATGAACGTGATGAAGCGCAGCGGCACCAATCCCACGGCCGCCGCGGTGGGCCTGCTGAAAATTTTCGGAGCCATCGACGACGCGGTCGCCGCCGGCACCGTCGAGTTTTTGCTCGACATGCAGTCGGCCGACGAAGGAGGCCTGCGGGCCAACTCGCGAATTCCCATCGCCGATTTGCTCAGCACGTTCACGGGGCTGTTGACCCTGGCCGATCTGGGAGCGCTGGCCAAGGCCGATTTGGCGGCTGCGCGGCGGTTTGTCGATTCGCTACAATTGGCCGAAGGAGGATTCCACGGCGCAAGTTGGGATCCGGGCCACGACGTCGAATACACCTTTTACGGCCTCGGCGCCACGGCGCTGTTGGCCGATCTCCCTTCCGAACCGTCCGCAAGCCATGGCTAAGTTGGTCGTTGCCGACATTACCAAATCGTTTCCGACGCGGGCCCAACCGCTCGAGGTTTTGCGCGGCGCCAGTTGCACCCTCAGCAGCGGAGAAAACCTGGCGGTCACCGGACCGAGCGGATGCGGCAAGAGCACGCTGTTGCACATCATCGGCACGCTCGACGTGCCGACCTCCGGCCGCGTGAGCCTCGACGGCTCCGATCCTTTTCAGTTGGCCGAGCCGCAATTGGCCGCGTTTCGCAATCACAAAATCGGCTTCGTGTTCCAGGATCATCACCTGCTGCCGCAGTGCTCGGTGCTGGAAAACGTGCTGTTGCCTACGTTGGCCGACGGCCGAGCACGGCCACAAGCGGTCGAGCGGGCGAGAATGCTCTTGGACCGCGTCGGTCTATCGGCGCGGCTCGATCATCTGCCGGCCGAGCTTTCCGGCGGCGAGCGGCAGCGCACCGCGATTGCCCGGGCACTGGTTAATCGCCCGCTGTTGCTGTTGGCCGACGAACCGACCGGCAATCTCGATCGGGCCACCGCCGCCGGCGTGGCCCGGCTGCTCGTGGAACTTCAGTCGCAGGAACAAACCATGTTAATCGTCGTGACGCACAGCCTCGACCTGGCGGGCATGCTCCAGCGGCGCGTGGAACTCAATCGTGGCAAGCTCGAAACCTCCGCCGGCTGACGCACGCCCGATGTCGTTGGGCAGATTGGTCGCCGCCAGCCTGCGCTTTCATTGGCGCACCAACCTGGCGGTCGCGCTGGCGGTGATGGCCGCTAGCGCGGTGTTGACCGGCGCGCTCGTGGTCGGCGACTCGATGCGCGGCAGTTTGCGTCACCTGCTGTTGGATCAATTGGGGCGGATCGACGAAGTGCTGGTCACGAATCGTTTCTTTCGCGCCGAATTGGCCGCGGAGATTGAAGGCCAGCCGCAGTTCCACGCGCATTTCTCGCGAGCCGTGCCGGTCATCTACGTGCAGGGGACGGTCGAAAACCCCGACGGCGCGCTGCGCGCCGGGCAAGTCACCGTGATCGGCAGCGGAACGGATTTCTGGTCGCTGGGAAGGGGCGGTCCGGTGAAACCGCCCGGGCCAGGTGAGATCGTGCTCAATGCCCCGCTGGCCGGCGAGATCAAAGCCAACCTGCGCGACGAAGTCTTGCTGCGCATCGGCAGCACGAGCCAGATTCCGGCCGATAGCGCCTTGGGCCGCAAGACCGAAACCGTGCGCAACCGCCGTTTGCGCGTGGCGGCGATCATTCCGGCCGAAGGGCTCGGCCGCTTCGCGCTCAATCCCAGCCAACTCCTTCCGCTCGACGCGTTCGTGGCCACCGAAACTCTGCAAGACGCGCTCGAACAGCCGGGCAAGGTCAACGCCATCTTCGTCTCGGGTCGAGACGGCCGAGCGCCGATCGAAGCGGACGACAACGCTTTGGCGGACTGCTTGCGGCCGAAGCTGGCCGACTACGGAATTCAAATCGAACAGCACAAGCTCGGCTACGTGCAATTGACGAGCAACCGCATGCTGATCGAGCCGGCCGTGGTCGCAGCCGCCCGAAAGGCATTTGCGGCAGATCGAGAGCAGGAGGTGTTGACCTATCTTGCGAATTGGATCGAAAGCGGCGGGCACAAGATCCCCTACTCGACGATCACGGCCATCGACTTTGCCGCCGAACCGCCGCTCGGCCCTTTCAAAACGCCCGACGGCAAACCGGTCGAACCCTTAAAGGACGACGAGATCGCGCTCACCACCTGGGCGGCCGAAGATCTGGGGGCCAAACCGGGAGACGAGGTAGAAATCACCTACTTCGAGCCCGAGAGCACGCATGGCGACGTGCGCGAGAGGAAAGCCACCTTTCGCCTGAAGGAAATCGTCGCACTAGCGGGGCCGGCGGCCGATCCCGACCTCACGCCGCAAATGCCGGGCGTCACCGATCAGCTTGCGATCGGCGATTGGGATCCCCCGTTTCCGTTCGAGCCTGCGCGCGTGCGCGACAAGGACGAACAATACTGGGACGAACATCGCACCACGCCCAAGGCGTACATCTCGCTGGCCGCCGGACGGCGGCTGTGGTTGAGCCGCTTTGGCGACACGACGGCCGTGCGATTCGCGCCGCCGCCCGGACCGACCCTCCAAGCGCAGGCCAATCAACTGGTGCTCGACCCGGCGTCGCTGGGATTCGCGTTCCGGCCGATCAAGCGGCTCGGCCTGGAAGCGTCGCGCGGAACGACTTCGTTCGACGGCCTGTTTGTCGGATTCAGCCTGTTCATCATGGTCGCGTCGCTGCTGCTTGTGGCGCTGCTGTTTCGATTGGGAATCGAACAACGGGCCAAGGAGATTGGCGTGCTGCGAGCCGTCGGCATGAGTCATCGCAAGATTTTCGGCGTGCTGGCCGCCGAAGGGCTCATCGTCACGGCGATCGGATCGCTTTTGGGAGTCGGGGCCGGCGTCGGTTACGCCTGGCTGATGCTTGTAGGCCTGACCACCTGGTGGTTGAGCGCCATCAGCACGCCGTTTCTCGGCCTGTACGTGACGCCATTGAGCTTGATCATTGGTTATCTGGGCGGACTCATCGTGTCGCTTTTGACCGTGCTGTGGACGCTCCGGAGTTTGGGGCGCATCTCCGTGCGGCGGCTTTTGGCCGGCGAAGCGGTTGGCGATCGCTGGACAACGCGGGCCGCGTCGCGACGGAGCTTGTGGGCCGCGGGCGCCATGCTGGTGCTGGCCGCCGCGTGCGTGGCCATGGCTCCCTGGCTGCGCGGCGAAGCGCAAGCCGGCTCGTTCGTCGGCTCGGGGGCACTCGTTCTGGTGGCCGCGCTGGTGTTGATCTGGAATCGCATGCGCCGCGGAGCCACGGCCGGCATTGCAGCAGTGGGCGCGCTGCCGATTGCTCGGCTGGCGGTTCGCAACGGTTCGCGCAATCCCGGCCGCAGCGTTCTGTCGATCGGGCTGGTGGCCGCGGCCAGCTTTCTGATCGTGGCGCTATCGGCCTTTCGGCTCGATCCCGCGGCGCTCGGGGGAGGACCCGACAGCGGCAGCGGCGGATTCACGATTGTCGCCCAGTGCGATCAGCCGATCTATCAGGATTTGAACACGCCGCAGGGACGCGCCGAATTAGGATTCTCGCCGGCGGCGGACAAGCTGCTGGAACATTGCAACACCGTGTCGCTGCGCGTCGAGTCGGGCGATGACGCCAGTTGTTTGAATCTATACCGCTCGACGCAGCCGCGCGTGCTGGGCGTCAGCGAAGAGCTCGTGCGGCGCGGCGGTTTTGACTGGGGCACAAGCGCGGCGGAAACTCCCGAGGAACAAGCGAATCCGTGGCTGCTGCTCGACAAGAACTTGCCCGAGGAATCCGACGGCACGCCGGTCGTGCCCGCGGTCGTCGACTTCAACACGGCCACGTACAGCCTGCACAAGGGGCTCGGCGATACGATCGAAGTTGCCGACGTCGGCGGCGGCACGGCCCGGCTGCAAATCGTCGGGATGTTGAAGAACAGCATTTTTCAAGGCGACGTGCTGGTCGGCGAAGCCGCGTTCCTGGCGCTCTTTCCGCAGGTGAACGGCTATCGCTTCTTCCTGGTCGACACCGACGACGAGCCGGTCGACAAGGCGCGGCAGGCGCTGGAAAGCGGGCTTGGCGACTTTGGTTTCGACGCCGAAACGAGCCACGAGCGGCTGGCCGGTTTCTTCGCCGTGCAGAACACGTATCTGTCGACGTTTCAAAGCCTGGGCGGTTTGGGATTGCTGTTGGGCACGTTCGGGCTGGCCACGGTGCAATTGCGCAGCGTGCTGGAGCGGCGCGGCGAGCTGGCCTTAATGCGGGCTGCGGGGTTTCGCCGCATGCTGCTTGCCCGGCTGGTGATGATCGAAAACACGCTCTTGCTGGTGGGCGGCCTGGGCGTGGGAATCGCCGCGGCTTTGGTGGCCGTATTACCGCATTGGCTCGCGGGCGGAGCCGGCATCCCGTGGCTGTCGCTGGCCGCCACGCTCGCGCTAGTGCTCATCGTCGGGCTGGCGGCCGGGCTGTTGGCCGTGCGCGCGACCTTGCGCTCCGAATTGCTGCCGGCATTGCGCGAGGAGTAGACGTCTTAGTGGCGCGCGGCACGGGTGGTGTGCAACGCGCCCCAGGGCGTTGCCCTGGGCTGGAATGTTTGACGCCTGCGGCGTCTTAATGCGTTTCTTCGCGACAAGACCATAGGAGGCCGTTGAAAAATGGGACTGGCTCCGAGCACGTCGCGGCGAGACCCGCGAAAA
>JBBDNV010000176.1:0-12377 GCA_040877415.1 Pirellulales bacterium | reverse complement strand
ATCCATATCCGCAAGTGCCATTGGGGTGGCGCAAAGTGGCCTTGGAGTGGGATGACGGTTGGTGGTTCCTCGATTTTTACGATCGCGGTCACCACTAGCCGCCGCCAACAGATCGCATAGTCGATCGAGCAACGTTCCAGAGTCCCGCCGGGACCGACCCGGCGGGACTCGCCTTTTTTCGCGCCGGGCGCAGACCGTGCCATGCTCACGCTTGCGTGAGCATGCAAAGCGTTGCGTGAGCATGCAAAGCGTCCGCAGGCAGGGTTCGTTCTTCAGCAGGCTCATGCAAGCGTGAGCATCGCACCCAGGCAGCAGCCCGTTTTTTCCTCAAAACCGGAAAAACCCGCAAGTCTGCTGCAAACCCACTCGATAACTAGGGCTATCGTCGGTCTCAAAGGGGGCCGTGCCGCGCTCATGACAAAAGCCCGGCTCGACTGCACCGGGCGCGCGAGCGAGATGGCAACGTTTTCCGGAGAGGATTCCAGTCATGGCAACCAAGACGTCAGGCACGGCGGGGGTGATCATCTTGGGTCTGGCCCTGCTGGCTAGCACCGGCTGCGGCGGCGTCGCCGGGCCGAATCTAGGCCCCTTCGGCATACCGATTCCAGTCAGCCCCTACTTCCAGGACAAAAAAGAGGACGAATGGTGGACGAAGGAGCGCTATGAGCGTGTTCCCATTCTCGGTCCGCTCACCGCGAGCGGTCCTGTGGAAGCGCTCGATCCGCCGAGCGACGACGAAGTCATGCGGGCCCTGGAGCGAGCCCATCCGGTCGAAGGCGGTCTGCCCGACATGCACGAAGTGCAGCGCAACAATGTGCGAATCGTCAAGAGAAAGATCGCCGATTACGTCGATCCGCCGCGATTCTATCCGCTGGTCGGTCCGGCCCAACAGCACCATGCCCACTACAAGTGCACGGTCTATTACACCGAGGTGACGCGCGTCGGCTGGCCGTTGCCCTATACGACGCGCAACGAGGACGCCCGCGAAGTGCTTTACATCGACCACAACCACCTCCACATGGTGGGCAACGTCGACACGGGCGTGGACGCGGACTTCTAGCGAGCGCACAAGCTCGCCGCTCGGCCTGCCAGCGTGGCTAGCGGCCAGGGCGGCCTTTGAAAATAAGGGGACTGGCTCCGAGCCCCAGGTTTTTCAACGGGGCAAGACAGTCGCCCGGTGCCCGTCCCCTTGTTTTCAACGCGCGGTGGCCGCGCGAACCGTCCCATCTGCGTGAAGCAGCAGCGGCCCCGAAGCGCTCGAAAGCGGCCTTGCGGCTGCGTTGCCGGGGCGGCTACGATTCCCGCCCAAAAATGGGGAAATTGTCCCAACACAAAAGTGGCCCGTTCACGATGCGTCTCGCTTTGCGGAGATTCGCGCTTGTGCTGGCGCTCGGCCTGCTGGTTGCCCCGCACTCGGCTTTGGCCGATGCCGCGGACGACCGGTTTGCCCAGGCCGCGGACCACTATCGCCAAAAGCGCTGGCAGCAGGCCTGCGACGCATTTTCCGAGCTGCTGGCCCACGATCCCGAAAGTCCGCACGCCGACCTTGCGCGGTTCTTTTACGGCGAGGCGCTCGTGCAATTGGGTCGTTGGAACGAGGCGCGCGGCCAGTTCGACGAATTGCTCAAACGCGATCGGGCCGGACCCCACGCGCGCCAGGCCCTGTTTCGTGCCGGCGAGGCCGCCTACATGGTCGGCGACCAGCACGCGGCAAAAGACGACTTGCTCGAATTTCAACGGCGCTTTTCGGATGACCCGCTGGAGGGCTACGTGCTGCCGTACCTGGGCAGCCTCGAGCTGCAATCGGGAAACGCCGAGGCGGCGCAAAAATACTTTTCCCAGGCGATCGCCCGCTACCCCGACGGGCCGCTGGCTGCCGAAGCGCAGTTCGGATTGGCTCAGGCACTCCATCAATCGGGCCGATTGGAACAGGCCCGCGACGGATATCGGGCCGTGATCGCGGCCGACGGTCCGCTGGCCGAGGCCGCGCATTTGCAATTGGGCGCGGCCGAAAACTCGCTGGGCAATCACCAGGCGGCGCTTGAGACGCTCGACCGCTTGGCCGCCAGGTTTCCCGGCAGCTCGCTGTCGGACAAAGGCCGCCTGGGCCGCGGTTACGCGCTCTTCAAGTTGGCTCGCTACCGCGAGGCGCGCGAAGCGCTCGAAACCATTGCCGGCAAGCCGCCGTTGGGTGCCGAAGCCGCCTACTGGCTCGCGCTCGCTCAAAAGGCCGAAAACCAGTGGCAAGCCGCGGTCGATACGCTGCACCGCATCGACGTCGAAGCGGGGCATCGGCTGGCGCCCGCGATTGCCTTTCATACGGCCGACTCCCTTCGGCACGACGGCCATTTGGCGGCGGCCGGGGACGAATTCGAGCGCGTGCTCGCCCGCTTTGGCGGATCGGCCTGGGCCGATGATGCCCTGCTCGGCAAGCTGCACATTGCGGTCGACGAGAAAGAGCATGCCGAGTCGATCCGGCTGGCCGACGAACTCGCGTCCAAATTCCCCGCCAGCCCGCTCGCCGGACAGGCCGCGCTGGCGAAGGGTCAGGCGTTGGCCGCGCTCGAGAAACCGGGCGAAGCCGTTGCCGTTTTAGAACCGCTCTTGAAGACCGCCGCGTCGGGCGACGCCGCGGAAACTGAGATCCGCACGCGAGCCCAGGCCACGCTGGCCACGTGCCACGCCCAGCTCGGCCACTTCGACGAGGCCCGCCAAATGCTCGCGGCGCTCGCCGACGCAAAATCAGCCGGCGGCCTGGCCGGCGAAACGACCTACCACGTCGCCGAGTTGGCCCTCAAATCGGGACAGGCGGCTCTCGCGCAAGAATTATTCGCCAGCGTGGCGGGCGGCGACGGTTCGGCCGCAGTCGCGAGTCGAGCCCAATCGGGCTTGGGTTGGAGCCATTTTTCGGCCGGGCGGTGGGCCGAAGCCGCCGACGCTTTTGGGCGGGTCCTCGAAGCCGATCCCAACGGACCGCTGGCCGCGGAGGCCGCCCTCCTGCGCGGACGCGCGCTATCACACCTCGAACAGTTCCAGCCGGCGCTGGCCATGTACCGCGTCGTCATTGAACAACACGCCAGCAGTCCGCGAGCTGCCGAGGCGTTGGCCGCTAGCGCGCCGCTGTACGAACAATTGGGCCGGCCCGACGAAGCCCGGCAAAGCTACGCGCGGCTGGTTCAAAATCATCCCGACTTCGCCGAGCTCGATGCGGCCCTCTTTCGCTACGCCTGGCTCCTGCGGGAATCCGACGCCGCTCGGGCCGATAAGCTCTTCGAGCGGCTGCGAACGCAGTTTCCCAACAGCAAGTTCGTGCCCGACGCCACGCTGCGGCTTGCCGAGCGGGCGTTTGACGGGCAGAATTTTGACGACGCCGAGCGGTTGCTGGCCGATATCACCGGGGCCGAAACTCCCCAGGCGGTTCGCCAGCCGGCCCTCTATCTCGCCGGCCGGCTGCAAATGGCTCGCGGCCAGTGGTCCGCCGCGATCGCGCCGCTTGAGCGGCTGATTGCGGAGTTTCCCGACGGCGAGCTGGCCCTGCCGTCGGAATACCTGATCGCCGAATCGGAATTTCGCCAGGGCAAATACGAGGAAGCGGCCGGCCGGTTTGCCCTCCTGGCGGCCAAAACGCCGGGTCGGACCGAAAGCTGGCTGGCCACCGCCGAGCTGCGCCGCGCACAAGCGCTGGCCCACTTGCGCCGGTGGAGCGAGTCGCTCCAAGTCGCGCGCGGCATTTCCGCGCGGTTTGCAAACTTCGACCAGCAGTACGAGGTCGAATACACGATCGGCCGCTCGCTGGCGGCCGAGGCCGATTTCGCCGCCGCCCGCGAGTCGTACGCCAAGGTGATCGCCTCGCCCGCCGGCGCCAATACCGAGACCGCGGCCATGGCCCGGTGGATGCTCGGCGAAAGCTACTTTCATCAGCAAAACTACACGGCCGCGCTGGCCGAATACCGCAAAGTTGACGACCGCCACCCCCGCTGGCATGCCGCCGCTTTGTTGCAGGCCGGCAAATGTGCCGAAGCGCTGGGCCAGTTTCAATCGGCCGCGGAGTTCTACCGGCGCCTGCTCGCAAAGTATGCCACCGGCGAGTTGAGCGAAGAGGCGACGCGCCGCTTGGGCGCTCTCGCCGGGCGCGCCGCCGGCCGCTCCACGGCGCGGAAATAGACTTCGAGATCGTTTCGTCACGCGTGCAAAGTGCACGTGGAAGCATAAAAAAACTCCGATTGTCCGTATTGCGAGGAACAGACGCCCATGTCCGGAACATTAACTTTCAGAAACTGGGGATGGATTGCGCTGGCGGCCGTCGCGTGCGCGGCGCTGGTGATTGCCAGCCAATTGCCGGCCCAGGACGCCGTTGCCATCCCCCCAGCGCCAGCCCCGACGCTCGAAGGCCCGGGCCCGGCGAGCAAACCGATTTTGTATAAGAACCTGTTCGAGATTCTCAAGAGCGGCGGGATCATGATGATTCCGCTGTTCGCCTGCTCGTTTTTCACGCTGGTGTTCGTCTTTGAGCGGGCGATCAGCCTGCGGCGCGGCCGCGTGATTCCGCGGCCGTTTGTCAAGCGTTTTTTGCACCAGGTGAGCGAGGGTAAGCTCGATCGCGAAGGCGCGCTGGCGCTGTGCGAGGAAAGCGCGAGCCCGACCGTCGAGGTGTTTTCCGCCGTGGTCAAGAAGTGGGGCCGCCCCTCGGTCGAACTCGAGCAAACCATCATCGACGCGGAAGACCGCATCGCCCCCGGCTTGCGACGTTACATCCGGGTCTTCAGCGCCGTGGCGACCATCAGCCCGCTCCTGGGCCTCTTGGGAACCGTGTTCGGCATGATCCGGCTGTTCGACGCCATTTCGGCCGCCGACGCCATGGGACGCACCGAAATTTTGGCGTCCGGCATCAGCGAGGCGCTGCTCACCACGGCGGCCGGTCTGCTCATCGCCGTTCCGGCGTTATGTGTCCACCTGTATTTCGTGGGACGCGTGGAACGTTTGGTCATGGCCATCGACGAATTGGCCCAGGACCTGGCCGGGCTGATTTCCGCCGAAGCCCTGCACGACGATCGCCGAAGTCGAACGAAGGGCCGGCCGACGGCCGCGGCGTAAAGGGCGGCGCCACGGGGCGACCATTTCAGGCTTTCGAAACTAAAGCGAGATCGATCATGCCGCTTAGAAACCAGATCGAGGAAATGCCAACCTTGAACCTGACGTCCATGATCGACGTGCTTTTTCTGCTGATCATCTTCTTCGTGGTCGGCACCAAATTCATCGAGGCCGAGCGGCAGATCGACCTCAAGCTGCCGCAGGTCGCCCGCAACGACGCCCTGTCGGCCGCGCCCGAGAAGAAGGTCGTCAACGTCTATCGCGACGGGCAGATCACGCTCGATCGGAGGAACGTGAGTCTCGAGGAATTGCGCGATCAATTGGCCGCGGCACGCGCGCAGTATCAGGCTTTAGGTGTCACGGTGCGCGGCGACGGCTCGACCCCCTTTGAGCGCGTGGCCAACGTTCTGAACGCCTGCAAACAGGCCGGAATCGCCGATCTGGCGATTTCGGTCGAAATTGCCCAAGCGGAAAAAAAGAATGCACCTCGCTAATCTCAACCTGATCGCCGCGCTGTGGGACGCCCAGCTTATCCGCTGGGTCGTGTGGGTCGGTCTGGTCGTGCTGACCGTGGCCCTGCTGCTGCTCGTCCGCACGCGCTGGGGCCAGCAAAAACCGCTGGGCAAGTGCGTCGTGCTGTCGCTGCTGGCGCATCTGCTGTTGGCGATCTACATGACCACCGTGAACATCGTCACGGCCACCAGCAACTCGCCCGAGGGCCAGGGCGTCCACGTGGCGATCGTGAACGGATCGACCGACGAGATGGCCGACGGGGGGCTCGCGCCCGACGAGTGGACGGCAGTCAGCCCCGACGCGTCGACGATGCCGCTCGACGCGGCCCAGTTGGCGCCGCTGGCCGACGTGCCTCCCTTGACGCCGGTCTCCGAGCCCAAACGCGAGCCCCCCGCCCCGATTGCCGCCACGAAGCTGCCCGCGCCGCCTCCCAGCGAAGACGCACCGCCACCGGAACTTGCCAACACCAAGGACCCGATCGTGCCTCCGCTGGAAAATCGCCCCCAACCGGTCGAGATGCCCAAGCCCGACGGCGCCGATTTGGTGCCTCCGCCCGAACAGCCGGCGAACGAACCGAACGACAAGGCCGGCGACGCCAACAGCTCCGAAACGTCCGACGCAAAGGCCACGGCCGACCCGCCAAAGCCATCCAACTCAAATCCCGCCGACGCGAAACTCGACGGACCGCACGGGGCGCCCGCGAAGCCGCCCGAGCTTTTTCAGGGACGCAAAGGCGACCATCTTGAGGGCGGCGAGGCGCGCGGGGCCACCAGGCAGACCGAAGCGGCCGTGTCCGCCGCGCTACGGTGGTTGGCCGCCAATCAAAGTGCCAATGGGCGCTGGGATGCCCGACGCCTAGGCGGCGGCGGCCTGGCGGCTGACGGTCTAGATCGGCAGGCCGCGGGCGCGTCGGCCGACACCGGACTCACCGGGCTGGCGCTGTTGGCCTTCCTGGCTTCCGGACACACGCATCTCGAAGGGGCTCATCGCGACACCGTTCGCCGCGGCCTCGAATTCCTGCTCGCCTCGCAAGACGCCACCGGCAACCTCGGAGCCACCAACAACGTCTACGAGCGCATGTACTGCCACGCGATGGCCACCTGCGCGCTGAGCGAGGCGTACGCCATGACCGGCGAGCGGCGCCTGCTCTCGGCCGTGCGAAACGCGATCGGGCACACCGTCCGCAACCAGGATCGCGCGAGCGGCGGATGGCGCTATCAGCTTGGCCAGGTCGGCGACACCAGCCAGCTCGGCTGGCAGGTGATGGCGCTGAAAAGCGCCGAGTTGGGCGGAATCGCCATGCCGGCCGAAACAAAGGCCGGCATCGAACGGTTTCTGCGCAGCGTGGCTTCGGGCAAAAGCGGCGGGCTGGCCTGCTATCAGCCGACGCGACCAATTCCCACGCGCTCCATGACCGCCGAGGCGCTCGTCTGCCGCCAGTTCCTGGGCCGCCTGGATCGGCCGGACACGGCCCGCGAGGCCAGCAATTTCGTGCTCGAAGAGCTGCCCGGCACCGGCGCGACGAACCATTACTACTGGTACTACGCGACGCTCGGACTTTACCAGGCCGGGGGCGACGCGTGGCGCCGCTGGAACGAATCGCTGCAAAAGAATCTGCTCGCCACGCAACGGCTCGACGGCACCTGGGCCGGCAGTTGGGACCCCGATCCGGTTTGGGGCCGCTCGGGCGGGCGCGTCTACAGCACGGCCCTGTGCGCGCTGTGCCTGGAGGTGTACTACCGCTACCTGCCGTTGTACGTCCAGGCGGCCGGGCGCGACGCCCGCGTGAAATAAAGGGCCCCAAAAATGGGCTCTTTTGCCATTAGGTCGAGCTGTCCGCCGCGTCCGTTCCGGTTTGACATGGCCCCCGCTGCCAGTAAAATTGAGGGTACGGTTGGTTCACCGCATCTGCGTCCGACGCTGCGCTGAAACTTGACACGAAGCTGGCAACCGCCGTCGTGACCTCGAGGCTTCGGTCATTCTCACCTTCACATGCAGGGCGCTATTATGTTCGGAATTGGAACGACAGAGCTTCTGATCGTCGGGTTCATTGTCTTGATCCTTTTTGGCAGCCGCCTGCCGGGCGTGATGCGGTCGCTGGGCCAGGGAGTGGTCGAATTCAAAAAGGGCGTGCAGGGCATTGACGACGACAAGGAAAGCTCGAAGAAGGAAAGCTCCCAAGCGGAAAAAGCCGAGCAAAGCTAGCCCAGCGTGGCCGGCATTCGGCGTTTTTTCAAGCGCGGTTGAGTCGCAGCCAGCCGCCAACCACCAGCGACTAACCACCAACCACTGAAAGCAGGTGGATGCAATGTTCGGTCTTGGCCCCACCGAGATGCTGATCGTGCTCGTGATCGGCGTGCTGTTGTTCGGCAAAAACCTGCCCAATGTCGGCCGCCAGTTGGGCAAGGGCCTGATGGAGTTCAAAAAGGGGCTCAGCGACATCAAGAGCGAAGTGGACCTGGCCAGCTATTCGCAGTCTTCGCCTTCGCGCGTGGCCCAGCGCTACGCGGCCGACGATTTCGACGAACCGACCGCGCCGAAATTCGAGCCCCCGGCGCAAGAGCCCTTCGAGCCCCCGGCCCGCGAGCCCAACGAATCACCCCAGAGCGAAAGCACCTCGGCCTAGTAGGTCATCCACCAAGAGTTGCGGGTTCGAACGGCGGCCGATAAAATCGGGATCTTTGCGGGAACCATCCGGGCGGTACCGTGATGCGCGGAATGAGTGCCGGACCTATCGTGCCAGGCCCTCGACCAACCCGTGATCCGATACCGTCAAGCCACACCCCGGGCGGCTAGCTCAGTTGGTTAGAGCGCCATCCTCACACGGTGGAAGTCACTGGTTCGAGTCCAGTGCCGCCCATTGCCCCTACCACAATTCCCCGAGAAGCAGCGGTTTTCTCGGGGTTCTCTGCAATTGGTTCCCAGTCTTGCGACTTTCTCTGGGCAGCGTAGCACGGTGGCCAAGGACTTTAATCGCTACCGCCAAGCCACTTATGGCGTGTCTGTCGATCTCGGGAGCGGTCCAAGCAAGGGCACGCGATCATCGGCCACGGACAGCTCTGCGCTGGAGATCGAGTCGCTGGCGCGCGGCTTGCGTCCCATGACAGGCTGAGATTAGCATCGAAGGGCCTCATTCGTCTTGCCCTTCATTGAAACCGCCTGGTTCGCCCCGGCGCTGGCACTCATGCCCAACTGGCTCGTTAGCCTCCTCGGTCGGTCGCGCGATGGTCGTGATCGCGTCCAAGCCCACATGACGTTCGGTCAATCGTCGCTGGGGCGGAGCATGTCACGAACTGGCGTCCTGCTCAAAAAGCAACTTTGGATTTGGCCGATTGTCGCGGTGGTGGTGCTGGCGATTGTCGGGTACGCGGTCAGCAGTTCGATCCATCAAACGATGGAGGACAATTTGCGTTCGCAGCTCCAAACGCTGTTGAACGTCGAACGGTCGATGCTCGAAAAATGGTTCAAGGTCCAAGAGTCGAGCGCGCTGAGCTTGGCGAACAATCCAGAGGTTCGCAAGAATGTGACCCGGCTCTTGGCGGCCAATGTCGACTCCAAACTCAAGCCCGATCCTGTCGCAACTTCCACGAGCGAACCTGACCTGACCGAGTTGCACGCGCAGCTAGAAAAAGAACTGGAGCCGGGCATGTCGGCCCACGACTTCATCGGCTTTGTCGTGGCGGACAAGCAATTGCGGATCGTTGGGGCCACCACCAGAGAACTGATCGGGCAGACGGTTCCACAGTATGAGAGCTTCCTGACGCGAACGCTCGACGGCAAGCCGACCGTGTCTGCTCCCCTTCCGAGCGTAGTCATCCTAAAGGACAGGATGGGTCGCATGCGCACCGGAGCGCCCACGATGTTTGTCTGCGCGCCGGTGCGAGACGACAATTTTCAGGTCGTTGCCGTGCTAGCCCTACGGATTCGTCCCGAGGAAGAATTTACCGAAATCCTGCAACTGGGGAGAATCGGTCAAACGGGTGAAACATATGCCGTAAACAAAGGCGGCCTGATGATCTCCAATAGCCGATTCGACGAGGCCTTGATCCTATTGGGTTTGTTGCCCGACGAGGATTCGGCGGCTTCGATTCTGAACATTCAGGTGCGTAATCCGGGCGGCAATATGGCCGAGGGATTCCGGCCGGCTGTCCGGCGCCGCGAATTGCCGCTCACCAAGATTTGTGCGGCAGCCGTTAGTGGCACCGCCGGAGTCGATATGCAAGGGTATCGCGACTATCGTGGGTCGCCTTCCGTCGGTGCCTGGACTTGGCTCCCCGAGTATCAGATGGGGATCATCACCGAGATTGATTCGGCCGAGGCCTATCACCCGCTTACCATTTTGAAGCGATCCTATTATGTGCTGTACGCCTTGCTCGGCATCGGCGCGCTGGCCATTTTCGTCTTCACAATCATCGTCGCCCGCCTCCAGCGCCAGGCTCAGAGGGCCGCCATTGAGGCGAAGCAGCTTGGGCAATACCGGCTGCAGGAGAAAATCGGCGCCGGTGCGATGGGCGTGGTCTACAAAGGACAGCACGCCATGCTCCGCCGGCCCACTGCGATCAAAATGCTTGACGTGGAACGGGTCAACGAGGCCTCGATCCAGCGGTTCGAGCGCGAGGTGCAGATCACTTGCAAGCTCAACAATCCGCACACGGTGGCGATCTATGACTACGGCCGCACGCCGGAAGGCGTATTCTATTACGCGATGGAGTACCTCGACGGAGTCAACCTTCAGACGCTGGTCGATCAGTACGGCCCTCAGCCCGAGGGCCGCGTGGTGAGCATCCTGCGGCAGATTTGTGCGTCGCTCTATGAAGCGCATTCGTTCGGCCTCGTGCATCGCGACATCAAGCCGGCGAATATCATGCTCAATCGCCGCGGCGCCGAGCCGGACGTTGTGAAGGTGCTCGACTTCGGCCTGGTCAAAGCCGTGGAACACGAGAAGGAGGGCCGGCAATCCGAGAGCGATATGTCCGGAACGCCCCTCTATATGTCGCCCGAGTCGATCCAGACGCCTGAATCCGTCGATGCCTGCAGCGACCTGTATGCCGTAGGCGCCGTCGGTTACTTCCTGCTGACAGGGCAGACCGCGTTCAGCGCTCGCACGCTGGGCGAGCTGTGCCAACAACATCTCACGGCAATCCCCGATGCTCCCTCACAACGATTGGGGCGCACGATTTCCGCGGAGGTAGAGCACGCGATTCTCGCTTGCCTTGAGAAAAGCCGGGCCAAGCGTCCACAGACCGCGCGCGATTTGGCGGCAATGCTCGACCGTGCGACGCAAAGCTGGTCGCTCGATGATGCGGAGGAATGGTGGAGCCGGCACGAACGCGGGCAGCAATCGGGTGGACGATCCGGAGGAGCCCCTACAACGGCAAGCCCTAGCAGTGCCACAGATTCGCCGGCGCCTTCGGCCGCGGATGGAAATGCCACGGCCGCGCAGGCGACGCGAACCGTTGCACCAGGCCTCGATCGAACGACCCTCTTCAATTCGCCCGAGGATTCAGACCAGTAAAGACACATGTTCGCAGGTCGCATGCCAATTCAAAGGCCGATTTTACTCGCTTTAGTCTCGGCCGCTGAACCACTTATGGCGAATCTAGCCTCGCGGTTGGGCGTCTTCCGGTCATACATGCAATTAAAAGGTTGCATTTGTCGCCCGGCGGACTATAATGCAACCAGGAGGTGGCATATGAACCCATCCACAGATCGCATCGAAAGAGAGATCCTGCTCAAAGCGCCGCGCTCGCGGGTCTGGCGTGCGCTGTCGAACGCCGAAGAATTCGGCGACTGGTTCGGCGTGGCGCTCAAGGGAAAGACCTTTGCAGCCGGCGAGCGTGTGCAGGGACAGATCACCTCTCCCGGGTACGAACACCTCGTCTTTGACGTGGTGATCGAACGCATGGAGCCGGAGTGTTTGCTTTCCTGGCGCTGGCACGACGCGGTCGAACCTGGCGTTGACGACTCGAAGGAGCCGACCATGCTGGTCGTATTCGAGTTGAAGGAAGGCGAGGGTGGCACGTTGCTGAGCGTCGTCGAATCCGGCTTCGACAGTCTCCCGCCGGCGCGTCGCCTGGACGCGTTCCGAGAGAACAGCGGCGGCTGGGACGAACAGATGCGAAACATCGAAAAGCATGTCGCCACGCCCTAACTCGCCTTCGAAAAAGGCGCCGCTGAAGAACTCGGCGCTGCGGAATTCCGCGCCGATCTTCGCGGCGCTCGGCGACAAGACGCGCCTGCGCCTCATCGCCGTCCTGTGCGCCGGCGGGGCGATGTCGATCGCACGCCTCACCTCCGGAACCCAGATCACGCGCCAGGCGGTCACGAAACATCTGCACGTGCTCGCGGACGCAGGCCTGGTGCGCGACACCAAAGTCGGACGCGAACGCCTGTGGGAGTTCGAACCAACGCACCTGGAAGAGGCGCGGCGCTCGCTCGACGTGATCGCGCAACAGTGGGATCACGCACTCAACAAACTGAAGATGGCCGTGGAACGTACCTAGATAACTTGTGGTCATCCTGTGATTCTTTCATCTTCGTCGTCCTCACGGACAGCCAAAGGCTGGTGCAGCCATGAGCACGAAGGCATTGGCGCACTTCCGTGAGTTTACGACGGACGATCATCCGCTATTCATCAAGTCCCATCCCGCCTGAGGCTACCGACCTACGGTCCCGAGTGCCGGTCCACTCCGCAAGCCCAGGCCGCCCCCATCGTCATGACCGGGTGCAGCCTGCGGTTTGTTTTTTAGGCGGCGGTGTGATAGCAGCGAGTG
>JBBDNV010000175.1:0-12582 GCA_040877415.1 Pirellulales bacterium | reverse complement strand
ACCGCTTCCCCCTCGGCCTCTCCGGCTTCGGCAGCGGCTTCTAGCCTGAGGAGCATTGTGGCGTATTTCGCATTCGCTCGCGTCTTTATGCATAACCTTCCCCACGGATAAGGAAATCCGATGTTACTGAATCAAAAAAACCTCTCCCTCGTGGCGGTGATCGTGCTGGGCATTTGCGGTGTCGCCAGGGGCGGACACGGTCCCTACACGGTTGGGCACTGCAATTCTCCCACGGGAGAGCCGTGCTTTCCGAAGCGCGAGTCTTACGGCTACTTTCCGACGACTTGGCGCCGATGGCCCAAGCCAGACGCGGAAGCTGCCGCCGGGCGCCAGCCGGAGCCTTTGTCAACGCCCGCAGCGCAGCCGACGCCTACGACCGAGCCCGAGTCACAGGGTCAGCCGACTCAGCCCGAAACGGGCGCCCCGAAGCAACCAGCCGGACCGCCGTTCGGCGAGGAGCCGCCGTTTCAAGAGACGCCGCCACCACCACTTCAAGAGACGCCACTGCCGCCGCTAGAGGAAACTCCGCTGCCGCCGTTTGACGCGCCGCCGCGGCTGCCGCCGGCGGAGAGCGACAAGACGACGCAACCTCTGATCGACTCAACGGTGCGTCCCGACGCGAGCCCGTCGAATCCGATGCCCGAGCCGCCCGGCCGACAGGAATTACCGGCTCCGGACGCCGATTTGCCGCCGACGATGCCGAACGAAGATCCGTTCAAGGACGATCCGGAATCGAAGATCAGTCCGCCGCGCGGCGCGGCGCCGAAATCCGATGAAAGCACGCGCGACGAGTTCAACGAGGCCCCGCCCCAAGCGGCCAGCCGCTGGCGCATGTCGGGCGGCGCGGCCCCGGAGCGGTTACACGTCTCCCATGCGATGCCGATCCCCGACGGTGATGAGCCGCGGCGTCTGGAAACAGACGACGACAATGCCGAATCCGAGGTGATGCCGCGCCGCTGCCGGCGCGACAACCCCTTGCGGAGAGCGAGCCCCAGCAAGCGTCCCGAATCGATTGTCCCGACAGCAGAATTCACCGGGGCGGCGACGGCAGCGGCGGACGTCGACGGCCCCGCGTGGCGTCGCAATCCGCTGCGCTCCAACTAGCGCCGCCGGCCTTGACGGCCGAATATAGGCAAAAGCGCAGCGACGGCTAAAACCGATACAATAGCAAGCATCGGCACGCGGCGTAGAACGGCGGAGACGGTGGCCGTAGACGACCCGCCGGCGGCGGGCATGCGACCGCGGTTTGCGGCGTGGAGTTCGCCTTGGCAGGTGGTAGCCGTTTTGGTACCGTACGCCCCGCCTGTGGATATGCCCGTCAAAGCGGCGCCGGACGGACGACGATTCGCCTCGGCGCTCGCGACGGCTCATGGAGGTTTGATTCGCGGTTCAGTGCCGTCTGGAAATCGACGACGGCCGAAGGCAGGAGGCCGAGATGAATCCCGAGCAGCAGGTGCAATTGCGCGTCCACATCCGCTGGATGATCAGGCGCGACATGGCGGAAGTGCTTCAGATCGAAAACGAGGGATTTGAGTTTCCCTGGAGCGAGGAAGACTTCATACGCTGCCTGCGACAGCGCAACTGCATCGGGATGGTCGCCGAGCACGAAGATCACGTGATCGGGTTTATGATTTACGAGCTGCACCGCACGCGGCTGCACCTTTTGAATTTCGCGGTGTCGCAAGGATTGCGCCGCCGCCGCGTCGGCACCCAGATGCTCGCCAAGCTGCTGGCCAAGCTTTCGAGCCAGCGCCGCACGCGAATCGCGCTGGAAGTGCGCGAAACGAACCTGCCGGCGCAACTCTTCTTCCGCGGCATGGGCTTTCGGGCCGTCTCCGTGCTGCGCGACTTTTACGACGACACGACCGAGGACGCGTATCTGATGCAGTACCGTTATCGGCCGGTCGAAACGGAAGTCATCGTGCCGATCAACCGGATCACGAAGCTCGCCGGCTGACGGCGCGAAGCGCGCAATCGCTACATCGCCAGGTGGGCCACTTCCAATTTGTCCAGCCGCACCACGGCCAGCGAATGCGGTTGAGCCCGGTAGAGCGCGCCGGGATTGAGCACGGTCGTCCGGCCGCTTTGGTGATGCTCGGCCTCGTGCGTGTGGCCGTAGCACACCAGGTCGTAACCGCCCGACTCGACGGCCTCGCGCAAGCGCCGCTCGTCGTCGCCGTGCAGAAAGGCGATTCGCCGACCCGCGAGCTCGAGATCGCCGAATCGCTCGTGGCAGGTTTGTCCGGCGGCACGAATCGCCGCGCGCAGCTTCGCGGTCTGCGTGTCGACGTTGCCGAAGACGAAATGGGTCGGCCAGCGCTCGAACAGTTCGACGATTTCGGTCGATCCAATGTCGCCACAGTGAATAACCTGCTGCACCTCGCAGCTTTCGAGCATGCGCACCGCGGGCCGGGTGTAGGCGACGTGGCCGTGCGTGTCGCTGACGATGCCGATGAGCATTGAATTCGCCCGGGTGGCGGCAAGTCGTGGAAAAATGGGATAGGGCGCGCTCGCCTGGAACGCCATTCCAAGATATAGTTTTTCAACGGCTTTGTCCCCCATTCCCGGCTTTCAAACGGCATGGATCGGCAGACACTCACCGCATGGGCAACGCTTCTGGTGCTGGCCGCTGTGCTTTGCGGCTGGATCGTCTACCGGTGGCGGCAGACGCGATTCACGTTTTTTCAGGCCGTCCTGTGCCTGCTTAACACGTTTGTCACGCGCGTCTTGTGGAGGGCGCAGATCAGCGGCCCGCTGCCGGTGGCCGAAGACGAGGGCGCGGTCATCGTGTGCAATCATACGAGTGGCATCGATCCGATGGTGATCCAATTGTGCACCGATCGGGTCGTGCACTGGATGGTCGCCCGGGAGTATTACAACATGCCGTTTGCGTCCTACGCGTTTCGATCGGTCAACAGCATTTCGGTCAATCGCGGGGGGATCGATACGGCCGCCACCAAAATGGCGATTCGCCTGGCCCAGGATGGCGGCGTAGTCGGATTGTTTCCCGAAGGCCGGGTGAACACCAGCGATGAACTACTGCTGCCGGGACGCCCTGGCGCGGCGCTGATCGCGCTGAAGGCACGAGTCAAGGTGATCCCCTGCTTCGTCAGTGGGTTGCCCTATGACGGAACGGCGCTGGGCAGTTTCTTTATGGCTGGCAACGCTCGGGTCACGGTCGGCAAGCCGATCGATCTGTCGAGCTATTTTGGCCGCGACGGCGACAAGACGGTCTTGCAAGAGCTGACGAAGCTGTTTCTGGTCGAAATTGCCAGGCTCGCCGGCGTCGACGATTTTGAGCCCAAGCTCGCCGGCCGGCACTGGAAATCGGGACAGGACGAGGAAGAGCTTGACGGCAACGGCGAGCCGGCTTCCAGCAACGCCGCCAAGGTCGGGACCTCGAGAACTCCGCCGAGACATACGGCATCGGGATAAGCATGGCCACGCGAGCATTGCCATGGCACCCGGCGTCAGCACCAGGTTGCCAACTATCCGACTCGCAGTTGCGCCCGCACTTTTTCAGCATTCTCACGCAGCGCATGGTCCACGGCGGCTTCGTCCGGCGCGTCGACCAAGACGGTCACGATCGGCCAGCCAGGCTCAATCATTGAGCCCTCGGCCGGAATATCGGCCCACATCGGCCGGCGGTCATCATTGGCCGCCAACGCTCGATCCGTCCAAGCGGCGGAGATTTCCAGTTGTGAGCTGGCAAAAACGATGGCCTTGCCGCTTACCGGCCCGTTCGTTCGCTCAACGCGCTTGGGCAATTCATTTTCTTCACAAGCCGCGGCGTGCAGCTCAATGGCCCGCACACCGCCGGCCCGTTCCAGGATTTCCACCGACGCCGTATAGCGCGGATTGACTTCCACGGGCCAGACGCCCGCGGAATTGACGATCGCGTCGACGCCGAACAGGCCGACCAGTTTGAATTCCCCAGCCAACACTTCGCCGATCGCCGCAAATCGGTCGGTTGCCGCGGCCGGCAATTCGATGGGGCCAATGGAACCACAATAACGGAATCCGGTGGCTCCGGTCCAGGACTGTCCGATCAGTTGCCGCGTGACTCCCAAAAGCCTGGCGTGGCCGCGCGCGGCCACATAGACGGCCGAATACGCCGTGCCCTCGATGAATTGCTGGAAGTAGCGGCCGTGCGATCGGCTGGCGGCCGGCGAGTTGTGATCCCAAACGGCGATGCGGACACCGCCGGCGGAGCGGCAGGGTTTCGACAACCAACTGCCGTCGCGGGGCACGGCTTGGGAATCCATCGTCACTCGCGGACAACTCAGCCCGTGTTTGCGGAGTGTCTCGGCCACCAATCGCGGGCTGCGCACGCGGCACAGCACGTCGGCGGGGTTTCCCCACAAAGGCCGCGCGCGAGCCATCGCGTCGACCAGCGACGGATGGTTCTCCAGCGCGCCGGTGTACATCCAGGCGCCCCCCTGCGGCCCGCGCACCACCGCGGCCAGGCCGGCTGGATAAATTCCGACCCGGGTGTCTGCGCAGATGCGGCACAAGTCGACGTCGGCAAACAGGTCGGCCGCGCGCACGTGGCAGCCCGCACGAACGGCCGAAAATGCCGCCGCGCGGGCGCTAGAGCCGACGATGGTCAGGACTCGGTTCACGCGAATGATTGGGCCTCGCTCGCGCCCGCGTCCCGAGACGGCAAGGGGCCGTCGAGCGTCCCGGGACCGACGCGGCCCAATTGTTCGCGCGCCCGGGGCGTTATCGCAAGAACTGTTGGCACCAGAAAATCGTGCCCTCCGGCGTGGTGTAGGCCGCCACGCCGATCCGCTGATAGCCGGGATTGAGGATGTTGGCCCGGTGGCCTGACGAGTTCATCCACGCATTGACCACTTCGCCGCTGGAATGCTGTCCCATGGCGATGTTCTCCCCCACGGGCTGGCTGGTGTGAACCATAGACCGGTTATTGGTCATCCAGGCAGCGTGACGTCTGGCCGACCGCAACAGCACGCGGTCGACCACCAGCGGTCTTAACCCATGACGGACGCGCTGGCCGTTGGTCCTCTCGACGATGCGGGCCTCGATGGGGTGCAAGGCCGGCACGTCCGCGGCGTTGGCCGGCGGAACCATGGCGCCGGTCAAGCCGGCGTAGAGCGTAATCAAGCTTCCGAGCATCTTTGGGCAATCTCCTATGTCAAAAGAGCGAGCGGGGAGGAAAACGGGTAGGCATAGGTGCGCGTCACGCGGCGCCGGCGTCACATGGCGATTGCGTCACTACGGTCCTTGTGGAGCACATGCCACTCGTTGGGCCGCTACGGGCGACCGGGGGAAGGCACTCAGGCAAAGGTTGCTAGCATAGTGAAGTCCCCCGGGACACTTCAACCCACAAAGTCAGCGCCGCTTTCCTAGTCGCATGGGGGTGCTTGCAAACCAGGGCCGGTTTGCTATCGTTGTGGGTTTCGGCAAAAGCGGGCTGCCGAGGGCGCGATCGCTTCGAAGCGGGTGGTATTTAGCCGAGCGCGGCTCCATCGAGCGCTCACGTCACCCGGACAGGCCCGAGGGCATTAATCTTTCGAGCAATCTTGCAAGAGACGGAGAGCACATCATGTCCATGTTCATCGGCGAAGCGTTGGTCGGCGAGGGGAATGAAATCGCCCATATCGACCTGATAATCGGCAGCAAGGACGGTCCCGTTGGCATCGCGTTTGCCAACGCGCTGGCTCGCCAAAGCGAGGGTCACTCGAACTTGCTCGCCGTGCTGACGCCGAACCTTGCGGTCAAGCCGTCGACGGTTCTGATTACGAAGGTGACGATCAAGGGCGCGAAGCAGGCCGTGCAGATGTTCGGTCCGGCCCAGGCCGCGGTGGCCAAGGCGGTGGCCGATTCGGTCGCCGACGGAGTGATTCCGCAAAAGGACGCCGAAGACCTGCTGATCATCTGCGGCGTGTTCATCCATTGGGAAGCGGCCGACGACAAGAAGATCTACAACTACAATTACCAGGCCACGAAAGATGCGATTGCCAGCGCCATGAAGGGCAAGCCGAGCGTACAGGAAATGCTCGAAGGGAAGGACAAGGCCGCCCATCCGTTCCGCGGCTTCTAAGGCTCCTATGCCAAAGGGCGCAGGGAACCCGCGCGGCCCACAGACGCTCAATAGTCCGTGGGCTGCCGGCATAGCGGGCCGGTGCGCCGCCTGGCGCAGCGATCGAGGGCCGGGCCCATGACCATGCCGAAAATCCTGGTGCAGTTGGACACCGACCTTCAGCCCAGCGTGTTCGACAGCGTGGTGGCCGTCGATTCGGGCGTGGAGGGTCTCGAGCATCTGCTGCGTCACGGCGGCGTCCAGGTCGCGCAGGTTCGCGACCTGGTGTACGGCGCCATGTTTACGCGCGGAGCCGACGATCTCGGCGACACGGCGATATTCATTGGCGGGTCCGACGTTTCGGCCGGCGAAGCCATTTTGGCGCAAGTCGAGAAGACCTTCTTCGGCTCCATTCGGGTGTCGGTGATGCTCGACTCGAATGGCGCCAACACAACGGCCGCGGCGGCCGTGTTGACCGCCGCCAAACATGGCTCGCTCGAAGGCTCCGATGCGCTGGTCCTGGCGGCCACCGGTCCGGTCGGTTCGCGCGTCGTTCGCCTGTTGGCGCGTGAGGGGTCTCGAGTCCGGGTGGGATCGCGCAGTCGGGCGCGCGCCGAAGCCGTCTGTCAGGCGGTGGCTGCGCGCACCAGCGGCGTCGAAGTGACTGCGATCGAAACGACCTCGCCGGCCCAGATGGCCGCGGCGCTCGAGACGGCGCAAATCCTGATCGCCGCCGGCGCTCCCGGGGTCGAACTCGTCTCTCGAGCGGCCCGCGCCAAAAGCCGGAGCCTCCGAGTGGCCATTGATCTGAGCGCCGTGCCGCCACTGGGGCTGGCCGGCGTCGACGTGACCGACGGGGGCGTCGAGCGAGACGGCATGACCTGCTACGGGGCCTTCGGCGTGGGTAAAACCAAGATGAAGATCCACAAAGCCGCGATTCGTCAACTCTTCGAAGCCAACGATCAAGTATTAGACGCGGAAGAAATCTTTCGCATCGGGCAGCAGATTGCCGTCTGAGCTGATTGAATTCTTTAGAATCTGCTGAGCACGGCGGCCGCGATCGCCAACAGCACGGCTCCGCCGATCATCCACGCGAGGCTGCGGATCTGCCGGCGGCGTTCTTTTTCCTCGCGGCTCAAGGGCTTGACGACGGGTTCGACTTGGCGAACTTTCGATCGGTCGCGGCCGGACAGCAGTTCCAAGGGCGCCAGCTCGCCGACGTCGAACGCCACCGGCTGTGCCTCGACGTCACCCCGGCCGACGACGCCGACCTCGATTTCGTTCGCGTCATCGACCGCGCCGCCGGTTTCTTCATCCTCCCGCGGCAACTCGGGAATCGCCAGCGTCCGGCTGCAAAGCGGGCAAGCCGCCTGCCCGCCGGCCGGTGGATTTTCGAGCTCGAACCGTCCGCTACAATGAGGGCAAACAAATTCGAAGAGCGCCATAAACACCATCCACGCCGCGAGCCGGCCGGCCATCGATCGCGCTGGGAATCAGCTATATTAGCTGGCGTTTGCACGGCCGAGCAACGCCAGGGGTGCCGCACGAACTTGACGCATTCGACCCGCAATCCGCTTCCGCCCGGTCAACAGTTGGTCGCGGCCCATCAATGGCCGACCATGGGCGAGCGCGCGCCGAAGAGCAACAATTCGCCGTGGAAAGTGCGCGTCTGCGGGGCCGTGCGCCGGCCTTGCCTCGTGGGCGCGAGCCTGGTGGGGGCGTCGTTTTGCGGTGCGTTGGACTCCGCCACCGGCGGCGGGGCGCGAATCGACGGGACCACAGAGCTCGATCCCGCGGCCCTCGCTCAATTGACGCCGCGCGAACGGGTCTTTCTGCAAACGGAGCTAGCGCGGGCCAAGGACGATCGCGCATGATGATCGACAACCCCACGCCGCTGGACGCGCTCGTGGTCGCGCCCCATCCGGACGACGCCGAATTGGGCGCCGGCGGCGCCATTCTGCGACTGAAGGCCGATGGCTGCCGCGTGGGCGTGCTCGATTTGACCGACGGAGAGCCGACGCCGCACGGCAGCCCGGAGATTCGGGCCCGCGAAACGGCCGCGGCCAGCCAGATCCTGGGCCTCGATTGGCGCGGCAACCTGGGACTTGTGAATCGCAGTTTGCGGGCCACGCTCGAAGCGCGGCACGCGCTGGCCGGCGCGTTTCGGCAGCTCCGGCCGCGGTTGCTGTTTGCGCCGTATTGGATCGACGCCCATCCGGACCACCTCGCCGCCGCCGAGCTGGTGGAAGCGGCCCGGTTCTGGTCGAAATTGACCAAGACCGACTTGCCCGGCGCGCCGCATTATCCCCAGCGGATTGTGTACTACTACTGCGTGCACCTGCGGCTGGTGGAAAAGCCGGCCTTCGTGCTCGATATCAGCGGCGTGTGGGAGAAAAAGCGGGCGGCCATCGAGTGCTACCGGAGCCAATTCATCACCGGCCGGCCCAGTCAGCCGCCAACTTTTTTGGATCGGCTGCGCGACCAGGCGGCTTTTTGGGGCTGGTCGATCGGCACGGATTACGGCGAACCGTTTGCCAGCCGCGAGCCGGTCGGCCTGGCGAGCCTGCGGGATTTGGCCTGAACCGGGTCCGGGACATCCGCGGCCCGCTCGCGGGCGCGCGTTGACGCTGCTAGCGATATGCGGCAAGCCAGCTCGACGATCGTACGGGAGATCGTCGACACGCTCGGTGCGCCGACCCAAAGCTGCCGACGTGTCGTATGCGCACGGCCGCTCCCCAGGAGGTCGCCACATTGGGCTGATCGGCACGACCCTCATAACCGCAAGGGGCTGTCTGTTCGTTCTTGATGGTGCGCGCAGGTGTGCGACTGCGCCGCAACCGCCAGCGCGCTTTCACGAGGAATTTCAACGTAGGGTTGTTTTAGAGGGTCACCTCCATCGCGCGGCGCCGCAAGTGTCCATATCTCAAGCAGAGCGGCGACGTTATTGGGCTCATTCAAACAGGTTCAATGCGCCAGTCGCAAGGCGCGATGATCGCGGTGGACAAACACAGAGTCGTGAAGCACCGGTCAAACGGCCGATATGTAGGGTTGGAGCAACTGGGCGAGAGCGGCAAGGCCCGGTCACACGCCACAACCCGCCCCAACCCTCGACGCGCGCCCCTGAAGGAGAATCGGCCGTGAATCAAGACATCAACGTCCTGGCCCTGGTGAAAGGCGCGGAGCGTTACGTCTTCCTGTACGACGACTCCAGCCGCGCCGAAACCTTGCGTGTGCTGGGACGTTATGCCTCGAATCCGGAACTGAGCTTCACCTGGTACGATGCCGCCGTGCTGAGCCAGAAAATTCGTCAAGAGAGCCGCAAAGCGACCGTGCCGTCCCGCCGTTTTGACCTGCCGCTGCCGAGCGACGCCGACGCGGACGAATTGTTCTGACATTCGCCCTGCCAGCCGTCCGGCGGTCCATCAACAGCCCGTCGCATGCAAACCGCCGTCACCCGGTTCCTGAAGTATTTGCGGGTCGAACGCAACGCCTCGGAGCTGACGATCAAGAGCTACCGGGAAGACTTCACGGCCTTGGTCGAATACTTGACGCAACTGCAAGGCCGCACGCCGCCGCCGGGGGAAGTCGGCACCGTCGAATTGCGCGGCTACATTGCTGCGCTGCACGAAGCCGGTTACGCGAACACCACGATTGCCCGGCGGCTGGCTTCGCTGCGCAGCTTTTTTCGATTTGGTCAGCGCGAAGGCTGGACCAAGTCGAATCCGGCCAAGCCGCTGCGCAATCCGCGCAAGGCCCGGACGCTGCCGCATTTTCTTTCCTCCGAAGACGTCGAGCGTTTGCTGGGCGCTCCGCCGGCGGGCGAGGCCTTCGGGCTGCGCGACCGGGCCCTATTCGAAGTGCTGTACGCGGCCGGGCTGCGGGTCAGCGAGCTGGCCGGCTTGAACGACTCGGATCTCGATCTACCCGGCGGCGCGCTGCGGGTGCGCGGCAAGGGACGGCGCGAGCGGATCGCGCCGGTCGGCTCGTTCGCCGCTCGGGCGCTAACGCATTGGCTGAGCGTGCGGCGTCTGGCACCCGGCGAAAAAAACGGAGCCGGCGCTCCCGTGTTTGTCAACAAGTTCGGCCGCCGGCTCACGACGCGCAGCGTCGGGCGGCTGTTGGAAAAGTATCTGAAAACGACCGGTCTCGATCGGCGCACGACGCCGCACACGCTGCGGCACAGTTTTGCCACGCACCTGCTCGACCGCGGCGCGGACATCCGCAGCGTGCAGGAATTGTTGGGGCACAAAAGCCTCGTGACCACGCAGATCTACACGCACGTGAGCACGGCCGGCCTGCGGGCCGTCTACGAGCGGGCACACCCGCGCGCTCGCTGACGCGACGGGTGAGTCTTCCGTTAGACGAGTCCCTTGCGTACCGCCCAGACGGCCGCCTGAGTGCGGTCGGTCACCGCGATCTTGCGCAGGATGTTCTGCACGTGTTCCTTGACCGTCTCGATGCTGATGGTCAAGGAGCGGCCGATTTCCTTGTTGCTCAAGCCGAGTGCCACATGGCGCAGCACCTGATTTTCGCGAACCGTCAAGGGAATGTCTTTACTGCTGTTGATCGGAGGGTTTTTGCTCATTGCGCCGGCGACCCTGTACAGCTCGCCGCGTGGCGAGGGCGCCTTGCCCGCCGCGGCGCCGGTAATCGTTGAGATCAATTCCTGCCGGCTGGCGCCCTTAAGCACGTAGTCGCAGGCTCCCAGGGCGACGGCCCGGGCCACGTAGGTCGGATTGTCGTAGGTCGAGAGCATCACGACGCGCGTGTTGGGCAACTGGCGGTGAATCTTTTCGAGCGCCTCCAGGCCGTCGGAATCGGGCATGCGAATATCCAACAGCGCGACGTCCGGTTTGTGCTTCATCGCCAACTTGACGGCTTCCGCCCCATTGGCAGCCTCGGCGACGATTTTCACGTCCGAACCGGCCAACAAACTCGCCAGCCCGGTGCGCACGACCTCGTGGTCATCGGCGACTAACACTTTGACGCTCATAGACTCTCCCCACAACTAGACGTTTTGGAGCGCATCGGCCAGCCGCGCCGACCGCCAGAAAGATCAACAGGGTCGCCGCTTCGTCCCGAAACGAGAGCCCCTCGACCCGCTTGTACTCGTATCATACCCGCAGTGAGGGCGGATGACAGCCCCCGAGACATGTCGGGGCACTGCGCCCGATTGAGAATGCGCGTTTGCGCATTCGGGGTCCGCGCGTGGGATTTTTCGCTTAAAAAATGTGGAGACCTTCGGCTTTTTCGCGCCGCAAGCGACTAACCGACGGCCCCGAAGTAATTGCGGACCGCGACGTTCATGCGCTCGGTGGTCATCTCCACCGGGTAGCCCTTGAACTGGCAGTAGTGTCGGATCTGTCGCAGCAAGTCTCGCGCATGACAACAGCGCAGCGGCCTGCCGGTTTCGACGTAGTGGGTCTTGATCAGTTCGTCGATGCATTGCTCGTTATACTCGATGCCGTGCAGCGCGGCCTCTCGCTGGAAGAGCAGGCGGAAATCGCTTTCCGTCGGATCGACGACCCGGATCTTGTAGGGAATGCGGCGCAGAAACGCCTCGTCCGCCAGGTCGTGAGGCTCCATGTTGGTGGAAAAGATGAGCAGTTGGTCGAACGGCACCTGAATGGCCTTGCCGTTGGGCAAATTCAGTGTGTCGTAGCGCCGGTCGAGCGGAACGATCCAGCGGTTGAGCAGCTCCTCGGCGGTCATGCGTTGCCGGCCGAAGTCGTCGACGACCAGGGTCCCGCCGTTGCTTTTCAACTGGAGCGGGGCCTCGTTGACGCCCGGCGCGATTCCCGATCGAATCTCCAGGCGGTCCATCGTCAATTCTCCGCCGACCAGGATCGTGGGCCGCCGGATGCGCACCCAGCGGCGGTCGATTTTCAACTGGTCGTACAGGCCGTCCTTGTTTTCCGGCGGCACTTCAACGTGGTTGCAAGGATCGAACAGCCGAATGATCGATCCTTCGATGTTCAGGCTGCGCGGAATCCAGATGGTTTTTCCAAATGCCCGCGAGACGCGCTCCGCGATGCTGGTCTTGCCGTTGCCGCTGTCGCCGTAGAGAAAAAATCCGTAGCCTGCGCGGATCGCCTGGCCGACCTGATCCAGAATGTTTTCGGAGAGCACCAGGTCTTCGAAGACCTTGGAAATTTCGGGAAACGTAGGCGGATGGTTGTGGATCGATTGGGCCTCGACGCTGTCGATGTAGTCCCCGAGCGTGATCGGCGCCGGACCGTCGTAGGCGCATTGGGACGCATAACGTTTCGCGGTTTCCATTCCATCTGCGGTCAGTTGGTAGATATAATCGCCTAGCTGCGCGGCGCCGCGGAGCACAAGCAGGCGACGGGCCTTCAGCCCCTCCAGCACTTCGCTGAGCAATCCGAACGACACGGCGATATGATCGGCGATCTCGCGGCCGCTGGCGCTGCCGCGGTTCACCAGGCATTTGAGTACCAGCTCTTCGGTGCCTTCGGGGGTGAATTTCATTTCCTCCCAATTGGGGGGCGCAAGCGGCCAGAACTCGCCGGCTTCGGGCT